>QYQN01000154.1 GCA_007280895.1 Methylococcaceae bacterium | reverse complement strand
TGGTGGTAGTGAAATGATCTGGGATACAGATTTATCCTTTGAAGGCTTTGCCGCAACGTTTAGGCATGATTTAAACGGCAAATCAGCCATCAACAATGAGTTGGCTGCTGATAAACATACGGTTTATGCCACTGTAGGTGCTTTTCCTATGCAAGAATCTGCATTAAGTCAAAATGATAAATGGTTGTTTGGCTCCCAGGTCGGTGTGGATTGGGGCTTCCATAATCATGATATGGTGCGCGTTGCTATGGCATTTTATGATTATGAAAATGTGACCATTAAACCTAACACTAATACGCCTTCAACATGTAATACTAATAGTCCAGAAAATAATCAGTCTGTTCCTCAGTATCTACAGTTTGGTAATACATTGGGCATTATTTGTAATGATAATAACAATACCTTCCCGGGCTTATATGGGTTAGCCTCTGAGTTCAAAATTGTTAATGGGTCGTTTGCTTATGATCTTGCTGCCTTTGCCCCGCATCACTTAATTGTAGCGGCTGATTATGCTAAAAACGTTGCCTTTAATTCTGCCTCAGTTCAGCGTTTAGCGCGTGCTCCAGTGGGTGACCAAACTAATGCTTGGCAAGTTCGCTTAGATTTTGGTTGGCCTATTGTTGCTCATGGTGGCGAGTGGAATGTATTTACCCTTTATAAATATGTTCAACGTGATGCGGTCTTTGATGCTTATTCCGATTCTGATTTTCATTTGGGCGGTACCAATGCGAAAGGCTGGGTTGTTGGCGGCAACTATGGGTTAATGAAAAACGTCTGGGCAACTGGTCGTTGGTTAAGCACCGACGTTATTTCTGGGCCTAAGTATGGAAATGATGTCTTACAATTAGATTTAAACACGAGATTCTAATGATGACTTTCAACAGACTCCACTTATCGTCTAACTTATTGGTTTTATGTGGTTTACTATTTTTTATGCATGATTTAAGTGCTGCGCAACGTGAAGGTGGTGGCAATGCAAAAATAGTTTCAAAATTGCAGACTATGGTTAATACCATTACCGCTGAACGCGATACGCTTCAGGCTGATAATTTAAAATTAACTACAGAATTAGATTCCTTAAAAGCAAAAGTTAAAGAAACCGAAGATAATTCTAAATCGCAAGAAGAGAAATTTACCGCTGATTTAGCTAGTCAAAAATCAAGTCATGATGAGCTACAAGTTCGTATGGATAATACTTCTGTCAGATTAAAAGAAGTTATTGATAAATATAATGCTCTAAATCGTTCAAAAAATGACTTAACTATACAACAGGGAAATTTAGAAAATCTCCATAAAGTGACTGTTGCAGAATTAAAAAGTTGTGAGATTAAAAACATGAAAATGTTTGAAGGCGCAAAGCAAGTGATTGCGGGTTACAATAGTTGCCAAACTAAAGATATTTTTGACTCAATTATTGATGCAGAACCCTTTTCACAAATTAAGAATGTTGAATTTGAAGCAATCATTCAAGAATATGAAGATAAGTTGCACAAGCAAAAGTATCATGAAAATTCAAATGCAAAATTAATCCCTCAAGCTTCAACTCATACTGTTGGTGCTGATATTCCTCAGCACAAACCTAGTCACTAGATTTATGAATAATGAGCCCCTTTTGCAAGGGGCTTAGTTTTTTAAGCTTCTTTATTTCTATTCTGACAAAATTTAGACCTAGCGCTTTCGCTTCTGTAAACCTATCCATTTTTTCTGCTCAAATCCCTTAATCATATTGATTGTCAAGGCTTATTCTGTTTAATCATGTCTATTTTTATAAAATTTTTTAACAAGTTATCTATGAAATCAACATCAACGGGTGCTTTTTTAATTGTACAAATACTGATTGTCGGATTATTTGGCTGTAGTAATCATGGTGATGATATTCAGGAAGCCGCGCTTTTATATAAATCTGGCCAGTATCATCTTGCAGAACAAAAATTTGAAAAATTAATTGCTGATGATCCAAAGAACAATGCTCTTCGCTTTAAGATTGCAGAGACTTTGGTTGTGCTAGGAGAGCGTCATAATGCTGAGCAGCAATTCACTTCAATTATTGCGAATGATGAGAAGCATGTTGATGCGTATTTAAAACTTGCGCAGCTGTATTTGCTTAACGCTAATTATGATGGTGCTGAGCAGCTGGTCTTAAAAGTTTTAACATTTGATAAAGACAATACTAAGGCGTCACTGTTGTTGGGCAGTATATTCGCAGCACAAAATAAAACTGATGCGGCGTATGTGAAAGTTGAATCACTTTTGCAAAAAAATCCTGACGATAGTGACGCACAGATTTTATTAGCGTCATTACATGCTAAAACGGGGAAGATTCAGAAAGCCATTGATTCACTTGAGGCGTTTTCAGTAAAGCACGCAAACGTCGTCTCTGTTAAGTTATTGCTAGCTAACTTATACTTACAAAATAATGCCTTAGATAAAGCCAAGACTATTTTAAGTAGTTTAGTCCAATTAGAACCAGATAATGCAGATCATTACAAACGCTTATTTATATTTTTACTGAATACTAAATCTTTTGCTGAAGCCGAAACGTTACTACGCACTGCAATGGAAAAATTGTCCGCTAATGAAGACTTTCCTTTGTTATTAAGTAATTACTTAAGTCAGCATAAATCAAAAGAAGCGGCTATTGCTGAATTATTAGTCTTAATTGATAAGCGTCCCAAGGTGGCATCTTTACGTTTTGCATTGGTAGATTTGTATATAGCTGCTAATGAATTAACTAAAGCAGAAGAGATTTTGCATGAAATTGTTAATTTAGATGATAACTCTGCTCATTTAGCAAATGTGAATTTAACAAAGTTATTTTTAGCTACCCATAAAAAAGACCAAGCACGACTTATTATCGAGCAATTACTTAAGATATCACCGTCAGATTTGAGCGCTTTAACTTTGCGTGGTGAGTTGTTGTTATCTGAAAATAAAGTGAAAGAAGCGATTGAAGATTTTAGAGCAGTCATCAGTCAGCAGCCAAGGAATATTGCTGTCTTAAAACTCTTGAGTACAGCGCATTTAGTAAATAATGACAAAGTCTTAGCAAAAGAGAATATTGCTAAAATTGTCGAGTTAGCCCCGCAAGATGAAACAGCCCGTTTAGATTTAATCTCATTAGGGTATCAACAGGGCGATATGGATTTGGTGAATAATCAATTACAGCAGCTTTTTAAATTAACGCCTAACAGTAAGAAAGGCTTAGAAACGCTCTTTAATATTAATCTTTTACAAAAAAAATGGGCGCAAGCTGAAGCCGTCGCCAAACAATTACAGCAGATTTATCCTAATGATGCGGCAGGTTTTTATTTATTAGGTTTAGTGTTACAAGAAACCAAACAGACTGAGGAAAGTTCTAAAAACTTTGAGTTGGCAATACAAAAACAACCACAGGCTGTTGAGCCTTTAACACAGTTAATTAAAAATTTTCTTAGCGTAAAACACTACGATAAAGCTATTAAACGAGTACAAGAACTTACCGCTAAGCAACCAGCTAATTATTTTGCTTTTAACTTATTAGGGGATGTTTTTAGTCAAGCTAATAAGTACACTGAGGCAAAGGCTGCCTATAAAGAAGCCATTAAAATTAATCCTGCTTGGGTTCAACCATATAGAAATAGCGCGTTGATAGATATTCTTAAAGAAAATCCTAAGGAAGCAAAAGCGACGCTGGAGACTGCGTTGACTAAAATCACCCAAGCTGAAGTTTTGCTGCCTGATTTGATTTCACTTTATAGCCAAGATAATGAGCTTTCAAAAATTGATGCGTTGTTTGCCAGTTTTTTAGCAAAAAATTCTGAATCATTATTTTTAATAAATGAGTACGTTAAATTTTATAATTCCAGCTCTACAAGAGCACAGCATCTTCAGGCATTAACTAAGTACGCCGAACGTTTAGCACAAGTAAGTCACTTTGATATGTTAGATACCGCAGCATGGGTAGCGTTTCACTCTTCTGATTTTGTTAAGGCAAAAAGTTTATTGCTTCGTTCACTTGAATTAAATCCTACTAATCCCCTTGCTTATTATCATTTTGGCGCGGTGCTGTCAGCGCTTGATGACAGCTCACAGGCAGTCGTTGCTTTGCAAAAAGCGTTAGCCTTTAAGCAAGAATTTTTAGGTAAGGCTGATGCCGAAGATTTATTAGCTAAATTGAGCAGACAACAAGGAAAGTAAACAATTTTATTTATACCTTTTTTGTTTCGTGGTGTAATTAGTTTTGTCTTGTTTCCTTTTTAGTTAATTATCTAATGTCAGAAATCACCGTTTCAGAAATTGAGCAGCATTTAAAACTCGTCCTTGATCCACACACTGGAATTGATCTTTATAATTCAAAAATTGTTAAATCAATTAGCATTGATCAATCAACCATCCACGTTAATTTAGTATTAGGTTATCCTGCTAAGTCTTTTCAACAGACGCTAGCCTTGCTTGTTAGTGATCATCTTAAGCAACGGTTTGCAGCGTACAACATCGACGTTGATATTAAGCTTGCTATCGTCTCTCATGCTGTTCAGCAAAGCTTAAAGCCGCTGCCTGCTATCAAGAATATCATTGCTGTGGCCTCTGGAAAGGGTGGGGTAGGTAAATCGACCACAACTATTAATTTAGCGCTTGCTTTAGCAGCTGAAGGGGCAAAAGTAGGGGTGTTAGATGCCGATATTTATGGCCCAAGTATTCCAACTATGCTTGGTTTATCAGGGATGCCAGAAAGTCGTGATAACAAAACAATGCAACCTAAGGAAGCTTATACTATCCAAGCAATGTCTATCGGTTTTTTAGTGAATGCGGATCAAGCTATGATTTGGCGAGGCCCCATGGTGACATCAGCATTGCAGCAGTTATTCAAAGAAACGCTATGGCATGATTTAGATTATTTACTGATTGATCTGCCACCAGGTACGGGTGATATTCAATTAACTTTAGCGCAACAAATCCCAGTTACGGGGGCAATCATTGTCACTACTCCTCAAGATATTGCTTTGCTGGATGCACAGCGAGCCATTGCCATGTTTAACAAAGTGAATATTGCGGTATTAGGGGTGGTTGAAAATATGAGTATTCATATTTGTTCGCACTGTGGTCATGAGGAGGCGATATTTAACTCTGGAGGTGGCTTGGCAATGTCTGAGGTGAATAAAGTTGATTTTTTAGGCGCATTACCGCTCACCATGGCTATACGTGAAGGCGCAGACTGTGGCGTGCCTATACTTATTTCACAGCCACAAAGTAGAGAGGCTGGTATCTATCATTCGATAGCGCGTAAAATGACAGCGTTGTTAGCGTTAAAACCAAAAGATTACAGCGCTAAATTTCCAACCATTGTTATTCAGTAATTTCATCAATTTAAAATAGGTATGTGTACATTATGAGCATTAAGTCAGACAAATGGATACGTCAGATGGCCAAAGAACACGGGATGATTCATCCGTTTGAGCCATATCAAGTAAGAGAGTCAGGTGTTGGAAAAGTTATTTCCTATGGCACGTCTAGTTATGGTTATGATGTTCGTTGCTCAGATGAATTTAAAATCTTTACTAATATTAATTCTGCAATTGTTGATCCTAAGGATTTTGATTCAAATAGCTTTATTGATGTTAAATCTGACGTGTGTATTATTCCCCCAAATTCATTTGCCTTAGCGCGTACGGTTGAATATTTTCGTATTCCTCGTGAGGTATTAACTATTTGTTTAGGTAAATCTACTTATGCACGTTGCGGAATTATTGTGAATGTGACGCCTTTAGAACCTGAATGGGAAGGTCACGTAACCTTAGAGTTTTCAAATACCACGACACTGCCTGCGAAAATTTATGCAAACGAAGGTGTCGCACAAATGTTATTTTTTGGTGGCGATCAGGTATGTGATGTTTCGTATAAAGACAGAGAAGGCAAATATCAAGGTCAAACGGGTGTCACCTTGCCAAAACCATGAGGACATGTTTGTGATGCATAGAAGTGTAATAGAGAGTCGGGTAAGCGTGTTTATTCGACTGCTTGAATGGCAATAGAAGACGCGGTATGTAAAACTTCATTGTTTGAAGTGAAATACACTAAAACAGGTTGATGTTGTTCAGCTTCTGTGGCATCAAAAATAGCATAACTGCACACAATAATTAAATCGCCCGGGCAGGCAAGACGAGCGGCTGCACCATTGACAGAAAAAATACCAGACCCTGCTTCGGCACGAATTGCATAGGTGGTAAAGCGTTGACCATTGTTGATATTGTATATTTGTATTTGTTCATACTCTTTAATGCCTGATAAATCTAATATAGTACTATCAATTGCACATGAACCTTCGTAACCTAATTCTGATCGAGTAACGGTTGCTCTGTGGAGTTTTGCTTTAAGCATCGTAATTTGCATAGTTATCAGTGTAAATATGTTTAAAAACGACTAATTATCTATTAATTTGAACATAGCATCAACTTTTAGCATGGTTCATTCTCGTAATTTCATCATTAAACCTCACGGTTCGCTCAATTTTAATCAAGATTCGTGAAATTGTGGCAGAATATCTTGCCATCATCAATTGCCGCTGCATCTACCTCTGTATCTGTTCTGGTGACTGGTAGTATTGGCTCAATTTCTGTTTCTTGGGTATTGGTAGTTTCTTGATTCTTAGTGGTTGCCATACCTAATAGGGTCATAGCCTCCAACTTAGTCTTTTGCGCCTTATGCTTCTCAATAGTGGATATTGATGTTAAGAGTATTCCGCTTTGAGTAATAACGGTTGTTTGAAGATTTCTTTTTTCTATTGCTGACAGCGTCAGTTGCGCCTAGTAAGTGAAAAACCCAGCCAAAAAGACAAAAGGTTTAGTGATTGCTGGCTGAAATGGCTAGACGCAATGGCGGTTAAATATAACCGTCCACGCCCTGACCATTTATTTTTATTGCGTAAATTTGGCGGCAGAACACACAACGAATTATGTTTTCAAAATTTAATGAAAGCTGCCAGCGTGTGCGATTTGAATAGCATCCGTGAAATTGTTGAACAGGGTTTTGATTTATCAACGGTTGTGGATGGAGAATTTATTTTAGCTCAAGT
>QYQN01000130.1 GCA_007280895.1 Methylococcaceae bacterium | reverse complement strand
CGGTGTTGAGTATTGCTATGATTTCGTTCATGGTCAGTTTGGGTGTGAATGCTCTGTTAGAAGTGGTATTCTACCTTCTCTGACCTTTCTCTTTCCTTCGATATCTATAAATTACTCATGCCAATTGGCGAAGGTATTGGAAATTAGGACTTAAATATTTAATTAATCATTCAGCAGGTTCAGGAAAAACGCTTACTATTGCATGGATGGCAGACCAATTGGATAGCTTGTACGACGATAAAAATCAGAAGGTTTTTGATAATATTGTTATCCTTACCGACCGTAAAAGCCTTGATAAAAATATTCAGGATGATTTGAATAATTTTGCCCATTTAAAAAATAAAATCAATATTGCCAAAAAAGCAAAAGACCTTGCCAAGCATTTAGAAAACAACCGCGATATTATTGTTTCGACTATTCAAAAGTTTGGTTATATTCAAGATAAGCTCACCTCAAATGAAAATCTTAAAAACCGAAAAATTGCCTTTTTAATTGATGAAGCGCATCGTTCTCAAGAAGGAAAAATGGCACTCAAAATGCGTACTTTCTTTACTGAGGACGGGCAAGAATATGAACAGGAAGAAGACGAACCCAGTAATGATGAAGATATTGCTGATAAACTGAAAAATCTGGATATTAGTCATCAAGTATTGGTGGCGTTTACCGCAACAACCACACCTAAAACCGTCGCCTATTTTGGCAAACCCTTTGATATTTACAGCGAAGAAGAAGCGATTGAAGAAGGTTATATATTAGATGTTGCACAAAACATTATTTCCTATCAAACGCTTTATCATTTAAGACTCACGCAAGCGATACCAGACAATGCGTTTCCTGCTGGCGTTCTGGCACAAGCCCTTAACGTTTTAGCTTTCAATGATGAAGCTTTAATTCAATATAAATCAGAAGTCATCGTTAAGTTATTTATAGAGCAAGTTGCCAATACCCTAAAAGGTAAAGGAAAAGCAATGGTGGTGGCTTCATCACGTCCTGCGGGGCTTAAATTTTATAACACCCTTAAGCTAATCTTAGAAAAAAAGGAATTGCCGTATAAAGTGCTATTTGCCTTTAGTGATTACAGCGACCCTAACACAAATGAATCTATTGAAGAGATCAAAGTTAATCAATTAGGCAAGTCATTAATTGAGGATTTATTTGATACCGATGAATACCGCCTTTTGGTGGTGGCAAATAAGTTTCAAACAGGGTTTGACCAGCCCTTATTAACCGCGATGTTTTTAGATAAGGCGATTAAAGGAATTAATGCCATACAAACGGTATCGCGCTTAAATAGAAAACACGTTGATAAAGAACAAGATGATATTTTGGTAGTGGATTTTACTAACAGCACCAAAAATATTTTTAAAGCCTTTAATCAGCATCGTAAAGGCTCTCCTTATAAAGAAAAAGAACCCGATAAATCGGTACTGGATGAAGTCTATCAAGCGGCAATAGACACCGAAGTATTTAGCCCTACCGACATTAGCCACTATGTAGAGGCATACAGTGAAGCAGAAGACGCGGCAAAATTGAGAGAATCAGAACTTGATGCCTTGTTGAGTAATATTAATCAGGAATATAAAGCCAAATTTTCATCTTTTTTTACAGAAGCAGACGACCGCAAGGCTTATATTGCTTTGTTGAATCGCTATATTAAGCTTTATTATTTTATCGCCCAATTTTTTGAGCTTGAACAATCGTTACATGAATTTATCGTTTTTGCCGAGGTTATGACGTGTGTTCTTGTTAAAAAAGGTAAAGTTTCCGAACTAAAATTACTGCTCAAACATATTGAAGTGAGTAAAGGCGCAGTAACTTATCAAGGGAATGTGTCCAATACTGGTAAAACAGGTAAAGCGGCAGAACGCACAGGGCAATATCAAGCAAAAGAAATTCCAAAAACCACCATTCAAAAAGCAATAGAAGACATTGAGCAGAAATATAAAATCAGCAAGGAAGAGGCTATTTTTATACGCGAAGTCTGCGCAGAAGTTTCAGCGTTAGAAGAGATCAAAGCAAAGGTAACAGACAATAAACACAACATTTTATTTTTAAACAGTTATGAGCTTACGGTTCAGAAGCAAGTCACTAATAGCTATCTTGAACGTGAATTATGGGCTCAACTAGATGATCCTATTTATAAAGATCAAGGCGGCATTTTTTCAATTATGAGCAAAACAGTGATTGATACAATCATTTTTGCTAAAGCCGCCTAATTGGGCAACTGAGTTTTGTGTTGATAACCATGCTCAACAAAAAAGGAGAGCTGAGTGATGACACTACCGACACTTTTTTAAGGTGCAATTAACCAAGAAACTCCAGTAAAAATAACATACTCATCTGTGGCTTCGGTCATGCCAACTGTGCCACCAAAATCCAACATCACTTGTGGTGTTACTTGATAATTAAATGACGTTAAAAATTGTGTGCTTGCTGCTTGTTGTTCTGCTAGTACGCCTGAGAACTCACCCGCAAGCCCCCAACGTTGGGTAAACATTTGCGAGGCGGCTATCGCCCAGCTGTACATGAAACGCTCGCCACCTGCTGGCTTAAAGCCGCGTCGCGTTACGCCTGCATTGATATCAATGCGAAGATCAGCTATATCCTGACTAACAATTAAGTTGGTTAAATAATCAGTACGACCTTGCCCTAAGGAAGAACGCGCCGACGGTAAGCTTGCGCCTGCCTCAATCCCCACCGCCAAGGTTTGGCTTAGCTGCTGATAATGCTTAAGCATCACGGTGGTATTGCCAAAACCTGACACCGTACCCTCTTGATCACGCGCGTTAATCCATGCTTCGCCACCGACCATTAATCCCCATTGTTCAGCAAAGGGATATTTTAGTAAAAAAGGCAAGCTGTTACGCTCCACAGTTTGTCCTGTCTGAATGGATTGTGCACCAAATTCAACTTCCAGATGCCGTAAAGCAGATAATTCTGCTGGATTGGAAATGGTTGGGCGATAAGGCGTAACCATTAGTTGTTCACTGATCGCGAGTAAAGGCAGCAAGGTCAACAGCAAGAAAAGTAATAAACGCATAATAATAATGTAGTTAAGGTAATCGTTTTAGGGCAGTTCAATATCCTGTATTAACCGTTGGCTAAATTGGCTCAGTAATTGACTCATTGCTTCGGCAATGGCTGCGGGCGCAGGATTTGCTAAAATGCGCTCCAGCTGGGTTTTTCCATTTTTGATAATCGTGTGCTGACGTTCATCCATAATGGCCCAGCTTGCCGAAAATTTTACGTTTTTTTTGGTCTCTGCTGCAAAGCTATCGATGTCAATAATAATACGGTAGTCCACGTTGCCATAGGCGCTCCATGGGTACGCTCTAAAAACATAAGTTGGCTGTAATGCGGCTAAATTCTTTACTATTACGCGCAGCAGGGTGTCTTTGAGTGGCTCAGCCCATTGGTGAAACTCTGCCAGCTGCACGGTGTTATTGTGCAGACGCGTAACCATTTGTTTTCTCTCCAGCAACGCGGGTAAAGTGATGGGGCCAATGCCAATTGCTAAGGCTTGTTTGTTCGCGCGTTCAGTTTGTGGCAAAGCATCTAACACATAAAAATGCGTAGGTGGCGTTGTGCTGCACGCACCAAGCATCAGTGCTGCTAGCAGGCTTATGAAAAATTTTGGGCGAGGTGTAACCATTGTTATTCCTTACTTTTACCATGCAATAACGTGTCTGGGTGTTGTTGCAAATAATCCGTTAATTGTTTGACAGAGCTTGCGGTCTGCCCCAATTCTTGCAACAGTTTGTCTAGTTCATAACGGGTTGTTGAGCCTGGCTCAATTGAATTTAATACTTGGTTCGCCGAGGTCATGGTTTTGTCCGTAGTATCTAGCGTAGTTTTCGCACTGCTGAGCATTCGGTCGGTGGCTTTTGAGGTACTTTGCAAGGCTTTGAGCGTGCTATTAATTTCTAAGCTCATGTCTTCCAAAGGTAATTTAGCAATTTTGTCCATAATCGTTTGAGCAGAATGGGTAAATTGATCCATTGAACTGGCCGTGGTGGGAAACTCTGGAAAAGCACTGTTATTGGTGTGCACGGCAACTTTACTGGTGGGATGGAAATCCAAATCAACCAGTAATTGTCCTGTAAGTAAGCTGCCTGTTTGCAATTGTGCACGTAAGCCTTTTTTGATGAGTGCCTCGACCATGTCTTTATCGCTTACACCCGGAAGATTATTAATAATACTGATGCGCTGCGGTTCTATTTCAACAGTGACTGGAATACGAATTTCAGCCGTTTTTTTATCTAACTCCAACGTGATGCCAGTAACTTTGCCTACAGGAATGCCGCGTAATTGCACGGGTGCGCCTTCGGTTAAGCCACGCACTGAGCTGTTAAAATACATCACGTATGTTAACGTTTTGCTATAAAAAACTTGTGTTGATTGATCGTAAGTGTCATATAAAACAAAGTGAGTGTGTTCAGCGACATTGGGCGTAAGCAACGCGTCACTACTGGTTCGAAAGGCAATCCCGCCACTCAATAACGAAATTAATGGCCCGGTTCTTACTTTAAAACCATCCGCACTTGCAGATAGATCGACACCACTATCAATCCAAAAACGGGTTTGTTTTTTTACTAATTGATCGTAGGGTTTTTTGATGAAAATGGTTAATTTAATTGCATCAACTTGAGCTGATACTTGATGATCTAACACTTCCCCAACAATCACTCCATGATAATTAATGGGCGTGCCCGGGGTCATTGAACCTAAGTTAGTGGTCTCCAACACAAACTGTTTGCCTTCATCATTATTGGTTAAGGTGGGGGGGGAGATAAGTCCCATAAAATGTTTTCGATCATGTCCTTCGCCAGGCTTAATGCCAATATAAGGGCCTGACAACAAGGTATTTAAGCCTGATACTCCGCCTAAACCAACACGCGGCCGCACCACCCAAAATTGAGTTTGTTCTTTAAGATAGGCTTCTGCACCATCATTCATTTGCGCTGTGACATTGATGCTTTTTAAATCCTTACTAATAGTGATTGCCGTCACCTTCCCGACTTCTACATCCAGATATTTTAGTCGTGTTTTATCAACTTCTAAGCCTTCTGCATCTGGAAAGGTAATGGTAATCACCGGGCCTTGTTCAGAAATAGCCTTATAAATTAACCAGCTGCTGACAATCAGGGCTATAACGGGTAAGAACCACACCAAAGGCAGTCTTGATTTTTTATTTAAGGTAATGTCTTCAGTTAAATAAGGCTCGATATCTGGATTCATGGACGCGATTTTCTAGGTGATTGGTTGTCCCAAATTAAACGGGGGTCAAAGCTTTTAGCGGCAATCATGGTTAACACTACCACCGCAGCAAAGGCCGTGGCAGCAGGACCTGCAATGACTTTGGAGACACTGCCTAAGTCTACCAATGCGACTAAAATTGAAATCATAAAAATATCTAACATTGACCAGCGCCCGACAAAGCAAATAGCACGGTAGAGTTTAGTCCACAAGCGTGCATTGCGCTGCCAGCGCAACTGGACATTAAGCAACAATAACGTAATCCCAATGAGTTTTAATAGCGGTACTAAAATACTAGCCACCATCACCAATAAAGCAATGGGCAGCATGTCGCTTTCAATTAAAGAAAGAATGCCTCCCAAAATAGTATGCTCTTCGGTCACGCCCATTTGCGTTACATTCATAATAGGAAAGATATTGGCAGGAACATACAGTATATAACTGCTTAATAAATAGGCTGTTGTGCGCTGCAAACTATGTGGAATGCGAGTATGCAAGTGACTTTGACAAACTGGGCAAGGTTTATTTACTAAGCTAATTGACGCGACATACCCACACTCATGGCAATGCAGCAAACCTTGACTTAAGGCGCTAGGAGATGGGGTCATGTGTACGTAATTTTGTAATATGTTGCCAAAATAAATGATTGTCTACATTTTGCGTAAGCAGTGCGTTAATAACTAGCAAGGACACAAACGCATACAGCCCTAAGCCAAATTTTAACTCGGTCGTATCTGCTAACTTTACGCAGGCAACAATAATTCCCAGCATGTAAACCTCAAGCATTGCCCATTCCTCTAAGTGCTGTAAGCAGCGCATCCATACCGCTAAATGTTGATGTGATCGACGCCAATACAGGTGCACACTAATTAAAAACGAGAGCACGATAATTATCGTAGGAAACACGATGCTCGACAACAGCACGAGCACGGCTACGGACCAAAGTCCCTCTTGAAATAAGCCTATCACGCCACTCCAGAGCGTTCCTTCCTGACTATTACCCAGTAATTTAATGCTTAATAAAGGTAAAAAGTTAGCGGGGAAAAGTAAAATCAATCCCGTCATGGACAGACTTAACGTATAAATAATACTTTTGTTTCTTGGTTGATAAAGCACCACACCGCAACGTGGGCATAAGGCTTGATGACGTATTGCTACGTTTTTAAGAGCAAGTAGCGTATCGCATTCAGGGCAAGCGATTAAAGCATTAGTGACGGTCATTAAAATTAATTAGTTGTTAAGCACAGTTTACGGTAAGCCCGCTAAGCAATAGACATGTCAATAACGACACCTTAATCAGCATTAGGATTCATTAAGTTTTTTAAACTCGCAAACGGATTATGTGTTGCAGTATTAGCCGACGCTTTTCCAAGCGTTTGTTTGGTGGAATGACGCGTTTCTTCATAACGCGCATGTTCATTGTCATGACAATACAAGCACAGCAATTCCCAGTTACTGCCATCACTAGGATTATCATCATGATTATGATTTTTATGATGTACGGTGAGCTCTGCAAGATTTTTATGCGTAAACTCTCGTGCACAGCGACCGCACAGCCACGGGTACAATTTAAGGGCTTGACCTCGATAAGATTGCTCCCTAAGCTCTTGATTACGACGCGCTTCAGTGACAAGTTGTTGTTGTTTGTGTTTTTCTAAGTGAGGTGTTTTTTGGGTCATAACCGTGCTAAAAAATGTGTAATAAAGTAACTTACCTGCTAATAATTTTAACAGTGTTTAGCTATTATTTGTTAATGCTACCTCTTGCCTTAGCTTAAGATAGGGGTAAATTTTATAACTAATTTATGTCAAGATGGCTAATGATTATGCAACAAGATATAACAACACGCATTTATTCCGATGCAGAAACCACCCTCACCTTAGCAACAGAACTACCGTCATGGTCATTACGCCATGGCTGGTTATGGCGCCAATATCCTACACTCGATTGGGCGCACACTTTAATGCTGGTAGCTACCATTGGTCAGCTTGCTGAGGCGGAAAATCATCACCCTAAACTTATCGTGTCCTATGCCAGTGTCATTGTTAAATTAATGACTCATTCTGTCTCTGGCATTAGCGATAAGGATTTTACTTTAGCCCAAAAAATAGAGGAAGTCGTTATGCACTCGCCTGTTGCTGAGGACGTATCCTTAAGTATGCGTTGATACTACGCAACAAAAAAAACAGCCTACGTTGATCATCGATTACGCTTCAAAGACCAACGCCTCAGGATAAAACTCCTCGTTTAATTCTATAGAATCCTCTGCGGTATTGTTATCATAAGCTATTGAAGAACCGCACTTCGCCATCCTTCGCCCTAATAAAAGAGCCCTACGTGAATACCACTCCTTTCTCTTCTTTACCGTTAGCACCTGCGTTGCTTGAAAATATTGCTTCGCTTGGCTACACTCAACTCACCCCCATTCAAGAAGAAGCCTTACCGCCTATTCTTGCTGGCAAGGATATCATTGCTCAAGCCAAAACAGGCAGCGGCAAAACGGCTGCATTTGGCATCGGCCTCCTTTCTGCCCTCGACTTCAGCCGCTTCAATGTTCAGGCCTTAGTTATTTGCCCAACCCGCGAATTAGCTGACCAAGTCTGCAAAGAACTCCGTTTGCTGGCGCGCTTTACCCAGAATGTAAAAATTCTGTCCTTATGCGGAGGCGTACCCAGCAGACCACAAACAGAGTCACTGGAACATGGCATCCATATCGTCGTAGGTACGCCAGGTCGCGTGCAGGAACATTTAGATAAAGGTCGATTAGTTTTGGAGCAGCTCCGCATTGTGGTGCTAGACGAGGCAGACCGCATGTTGGATATGGGCTTTGCTGACAGCATTTCTGCAATCATGGCCTATGCGCCCAAACAACGCCAAACGCTTTTATTCTCTGCTACTTATGCTGAACCAATACGAGAAATCAGTAAACGCTTTCAGCATCAACCTATCACCATTAGCCTTGACAACAGCCATCACGATAGCGTCATTGCTCAATATTTTTTCCAAACCGAACAGTCTAATCGCCTTAATGCTTTGGGCTATTTACTCACCCACTATCATCCAGAATCGACTGTTGTTTTTTGCAATACCAAACGTGAATGCCAAGACCTTGCTGCCGCGCTAACTAACAGTGGTTTTTCAGTACACGCGCTGCATGGTGACTTGGAACAAAAACAACGCGACCAAGTGCTGGTACGTTTCGCCAATAAAAGCTGCTCGGTATTAGTTGCCACCGACGTTGCTGCACGCGGCTTAGACATCAAAGATCTGCAAGCTGTCATTAATTACGAATTACCTTGGGATCCTGAAATTTATGTGCATCGCATCGGCCGCACAGGTCGCGCCGGTAAACAAGGAATCGCCTTAACATTGTGCTTAATCGAGGAAATGAACCGCGTCATTGCGCTTGAAGACTATCTACACATCACTGCAAAATGGGACAAAATCGGGGCATTCTCACCTAATTATCACGAGCGTTTTCAGCCCCCAATGGCAACCTTATGGATAGACGGGGGGCGAAAAAACAAGCTGCGCCCAGGAGATATTTTAGGAGCCTTAACCTGCGAAGGCGGCATTGCTGGCAGCGACATCGGCAAAATTGATCTGTTCGACGAACAAGCATTCGTTGCCATTAGACAAAATCAAATCAATGCCGCAGTAGCTTGGTTGAAAAAAAGCAAAATTAAAGGCAAAACTTTTATGGTAAAAAAATCAAATTAACCCATGCATTCATCACATAAATCAACATCACACTTACCATTTTGCCACGATGCTGAGCGTAGTTATCGCACTTGTTGCGAGCCTACGCTGCAAAGGCACCCTGCTTAAATTAGCATAAGGTACTCGCTATTTTTAAGATATTCCCCCTCAATGCTAATAAATTATTTAGTTTTTACAGCTAATGCTGAAATAAATGTTACCCTTTTAATTAAAAATCAGCTTCTTTTTAGCTTGTCAGTACCGTCTAAAAGCAGCGCCTTCATCAGCCGTTGTGATTACGTGACAGTTAAAAATAAACACTTGATTAAAAATAAATAAGTTGCCATTTTTAGATTAAAAATAGATTTTTAAACAAGCAATTAAGCAAAATTTATTCGCAAAAAAAATCCACACATCTTCATTGACGCCAAAAAATCCTTATTTATAGTTTGCTGAAAATAGAAAAAAACGGCTACAATTACAAGTCAAATTAAAGTGCGAATGTGGCGAAATTGGTAGACGCGCTGGATTTAGGTTCCAGTAGGTAACCCTGTGGGAGTTCGAGTCTCCCCATTCGTACCAACTTATCTCAACAAGACAGAACACGCTTTTGTCTTTATCAACTCTATGCGCCTATCACTGGCACCATTAAAAACTCTTATTAAATTCTGTGAGGTAATTACCCATGCAAATTTCTGTCGAAAAGACATCTGAATTGAGCCGAAAAATGACTGTTAGTCTGCCTGAAGCTGCTGTGCAAGAAAAAATGGCTGAACGCTTCAAGTCTTTAGCTCAAAAAGTTAAAGTCGATGGTTTTCGCCCAGGAAAAGTTCCCCACAACGTCATCCAAAAATTGTATGGCGCTCAAGTAAGACAAGAGGTTACAGGTGATTTAATTGAAGCCACCTACTTTAAAGCACTTCAAGAACAAAACTTAAATCCTGTCAGCCAGCCTTTCATCAACACTCCTGACGAGGCTTCCACTGAAGGCTTTGAATACACAGCCGTTTTTGAAGTCTATCCTGAAATTCCATTAACTGACTTAGCTCAATTAGATGTCATAAAACCTATTTCTCATATTGAAGAAACAGACATTGACGAGATGATAGAAAAACTAAGACACCAAAAAGCGCAGTGGATTGAAGTTAATGACCGCCCTAGTCAAGAACAAGATCAATTAACCATTAATTTTACCGGCACACTTAATGGAAAAAATCTTTCTGACGGTCTAGTAGAAAATTATGCTGTGGTCATTGGTAACAAGCAAATGATTGCTGGATTTGAAGACAATCTAATCGGCCTTAGCGTTAATGCAACGAAAACCTTTGATTTATCTTTTCCAGAAGATTATAGCCATGAAAATCTTGCAGGCCAAACGGCACAGTTTGACGTTACCGTAACAAAAATTGAAGCCTCTATTGCTCCTGAAATTGATGACGATTTTATAAAAAGTTATGGCCTTGAAGAAGCCTCTATCGATGATTTCCGTAAAGATGTTAAAGCCAATATGGAACGCGAACTTGCCAGTGCTTTACGCAACAAACTTAAAAATGCAGTCATGGATGCTATTAACAAAAGAATTCAACTGACACTTCCTAATGCCTTGGTAGATGAAGAAGTTGAAAACTTAATGAAGCCTTATATTGACATGGCAAAAAAACAAAAAAGCAGCCTAGATGATTTAGACATTACTCGCGATCTTTTCATTGAAAAAGCCAAAGAACGTATCTCTTTAGGTTTAATTTTAAGTGAAATCATTCTCAAAAACGAAATTATTTTAAACGAAGAGAAAGTTAAAGAGAAAGTTGAAGACTTAGCAAAAAGCTACGAAGATCCCCAACAAGTAATTGATTGGTATTATGCAGATAAAAAACGCCTTAATGACATTCATCAGGTAGTATTAGAAGAGCAAACTGTTGACTTTTTACTTTTACAATCGATTATCACTGAACAACACGTTGAGTTTAAAGACGTCATGAATAACCAACGTCATTAAGGGATTTAACATGCAAAACATTACATCAGGCTATAAAAATAATGACCTTCACGCCGCAGGCGGTCTTGTTCCTATGGTTATTGAACAAACAGCACGCGGTGAACGTTCGTTTGATATTTATTCACGCCTTCTTAAAGAACGCGTTATTTTTTTAGTGGGTCAAGTTGAAGACTACATGGCCAATCTGGTGGTTGCTCAGTTGTTATTTTTAGAATCTGAAAACCCCGATAAAGATATTCACTTATACATCAATTCACCAGGTGGCTCGGTAACTGCGGGAATGTCTATTTATGACACCATGCAATTTATTAAATCTGATGTTAGCACCATGTGTATTGGTCAAGCGGCAAGTATGGGCGCCTTACTTCTTGCTGGTGGCGCCCATGGCAAACGTTATTGCTTACCACATTCTCGCGTCATGATTCATCAACCACTGGGTGGATTTCAAGGTCAAGCCTCCGATTTTGACATTCATGCCCGTGAAATTTTATTGGTACGCGATAAACTAAATAAAATTTTAGCGCATCATACTGGACAGCCCATAAAAAAAGTTCAGCAAGATACTGACAGAGATAATTTTTTAAGTGCTGACGATGCGGTGAGTTATGGCTTAATCGACAAAGTGTTAACAAATCGCATTGCTGATGACAATAATTAATTGAACTGCTTAAACACCATCGCATTGTTGCCTATTGGAGTCTGGTATGAGTAATGATAAATTTAAAAAAGACGATGAAAAATTACTTTATTGTTCTTTTTGCGGTAAAAGTCAAAATGAAGTTAGAAAATTAATCGCGGGCCCTTCGGTATACGTCTGTGATGAATGCGTTGAATTATGCAACGACATCATGCGCGAAGAAATAGATAGCAGCGACACCTCTCTTCCTAGTAATAACTTACCTAAACCTAAAGAAATTAAAAGTGAATTAGATGGTTACGTTATCGGTCAGGATCGCGCTAAAAAAATCTTAGCCGTAGCGGTATACAACCACTACAAACGCTTACGTAGTAAATTTAAGAAAAATTCCATAGAAATTGCTAAAAGTAATATTTTATTAATCGGTCCAACTGGTTCCGGCAAAACATTACTGGCCGAAACGCTTGCCCGATTACTCGACGTTCCCTTCACTATTGCTGATGCAACAACGTTAACTGAAGCAGGTTATGTGGGTGAAGATGTTGAAAATATTATCCAAAAAATTCTTCAAAATTGTGATTACGATGTCGAAAAAGCAGAAACAGGCATTGTTTACATCGATGAAATCGATAAAATCTCACGAAAATCCGATAATCCATCTATCACTCGCGATGTGTCGGGCGAAGGTGTGCAGCAAGCCTTGTTAAAACTTATTGAGGGCACCGTTGCTTCTGTACCACCACAAGGCGGACGCAAACATCCACAGCAAGAGTTTTTGCAAGTTAATACAGCGAACATCTTATTTATTGTTGGTGGTGCCTTTGCAGGCTTAGATAAAGTAATTAAAGCTCGTTCTGAAAAAGGCGGCATCGGCTTCTCGGCGCAAGTAAAATCCAAAGAAGAAGATAAAAATGTCGGGCAATTATTTGCCGAGGTTGAAGCGGAAGATTTAATAAAATACGGTCTTATTCCTGAATTTGTTGGACGCTTGCCCATTGTTGCAACCTTAGAAGAATTAGATGAGGCGGCGTTAATTCAAATCTTAACCGAACCTAAAAATGCCCTCATCAAACAATACAAACATTTGTTTGAAATGGAAGGCGCGGAATTAGAATTTAGAGACGAATCTTTGGGTGCAATTGCTCGTAAAGCTATGGAAAGAAAAACGGGAGCGCGTGGTCTTCGGACAATTGTTGAAAACGTGTTACTTGACACAATGTACGAACTCCCTTCTGCTGAAAATATCTGCAAAGTTGTCATTGATGAAAATGTTATTCTTGGTCACTCAGCACCCATTTTGGTTTATGAAACCGAAAAGAAAGTCGCCTCAGCGGCAAGCACTGAGTTTTAAATAATCACTTCTGAATAAAAAAAGGTACAAAGACGTGTCTTTGTACCTTTTTTACTTTTTCTATACCACGACATTCACGCTAGCACATGTAAGACATTACTCATGCGAATAGCCCTCTACTAAGAAATCACATCTAAACACTGCTTCATTGCTAAGCCAATATCTGTAGGTGACCGTACAACCTCCACACCTGCCGCTGTTAACGCTGCAATTTTTCCACTCGCTGTGCCTTTACCACCGGTAATGATCGCGCCGGCATGCCCCATTCGCTTTCCAGCAGGCGCTGTTTGTCCAGCAATGTAACCCACAACGGGCTTGGTAACATGTGCTTTAATAAAATCAGCCGCATCCTCTTCCTCACCCCCACCTATTTCACCAACCATAACAATACCTCGTGTTGCCTCATCCGCTTGAAAACGAGCCAACACATCAACAAACGTCATGCCATGTATTGGATCACCACCAATCCCCACACACGTACTCTGTCCTAAGCCTTGCTGAGTTGTTTGATGAACTGATTCATACGTTAAGGTTCCTGAGCGTGAGACAATCCCAATACACCCTGGCATATGAATTTTACCCGGCATAATGCCAATCTTACATTCACCTGGAGTAATTACGCCTGGACAATTAGGCCCTACTAATAAGGTATCTATGCCTTGCATTGCCGCTTTCACACGCAACATTTGTAACGTAGGAATACCTTCGGTAATACAAACAATTAATTTAATCCCCGCATCAATGGCCTCTAAAATGGCTTCAGCAGCATAAAAAGGTGGCACATAAATCATGCTTGCTGTAGCGCCCGTTTGATTAACAGCCTCTTCAACCGAATTGAATACAGGTAAGCCCAAATGTACCTGACCTCCTCGCTCTGGCGTCACTCCACCAACTAATTGCGTGCCGTAAGCTATGGCTTGCTCGGAATGAAAGCTACCTTGCTTGCCCGTAAATCCCTGACAAATTACTTTTGTATTGCGATCTATTAAAATACTCATGCGACCTCCGCAAGTTTAACTACCTGTTCCGCAGCGTGCGCTAAATCATCGGCTGCATAAATATTCTGTCCTGCATGACTTAATAATGCTCGCCCCTCTTCAACATTCGTTCCTTCCAAACGAACCACAACAGGAATATTGACATGAACCTGCTCTATCGCAGCTAAAATTCCTTCGGCTATAACATCACACTTAACAATACCGCCAAAAATATTCACCAATACGGCTTTAACATTTTGATCGGATAAAATTAGTTTAAACGCTTCACATACTTTCTCCACATTCGTGCCACCCCCAACATCTAAAAAGTTTGCAGGCAACCCACCTTTTAACTTCACTAAATCCATGGTTGCCATGGCTAGTCCCGCACCATTGACCATACAACCTATATTGCCATCCAAAGTGATGTAGTTTAATCCAAACTGCTGAGCTTCATTTTCTTTGGCATCTTCTTGAGAAATATCACGCATTGCCAAAATATCTGGATGTAACAACAGCGCATTATCGTCAATATTAATTTTGGCATCTAGTGCCATTAACTCGCCCTGCTCTGTTTCTATTAAAGGATTAATTTCAATTTGGCTAGCGTCTTTTGCCATAAATAAAGCCAGCATCCCTTTCATGATTGTGGCTAATGCTTTATGTTGACCCATATTTAATTGCAACGCATAGGCTACTTTTCTACATTGATAATCGTGTAAACCCGTAGCAGGCTGAATACTCACTGACACAAGTTTATCTGGTGAGGCATGAGCAACCTCTTCAATATCCATTCCACCCATCGCTGAAGCGATAAAAATCAATCGTTCTGTTGCTCTATCAACAACTAAACTTAAATACAACTCACGTTTAATAGGATATATTTTTTCAACTAACACTGTGTTGATAGGCAATCCTGCACTATCGGTTTGCCCCGTTACTAAATTTTTACCTAGTAACTCCCTACTAATAGTCAACACTTGTTCTGTTGTGGTCGCTAATTTAACGCCCCCAGCCTTACCTCGACCACCGGCATGCACCTGTGCTTTTACCACCCATCCCGCACCACCTAAACGCTCTGCATTTGCAACAGCTTCCTCAGGCGTATTTGCACAAACCCCCTCAGGAATAGGAATGTGATAATTTGCAAATAATTGCTTCGCTTGATATTCATGAATATTCATTGTTACTCCATATTTAAGGTTATTTTTCGCACATTAACTCTTTTTTATTGCTCTACAACACCCATCTTTATTTATCTGTTGCCAAACTGCAATCGTCCTTCAAAATTGCTTATGTTTACCATGCTATGACTTACCGCATTGAAAATCATTTATAACTGCCAGACTAACATCAGCCCGTACTAAAATTCTTGCCCTAATGTTTTTGCGATAATGACAACATGGCATTAAAATTGGCACCCAATCGCTATAAAATATTACCCTAATTTAATAAAGATATTTACACTAAAAACAAAATATACCACCACAGAGTCTCTTAGTTAGCTGCACCGTTTTGTAACATACGCACAGGTAATTAATTAAATATCACCCTAACACTAGGTTATTCGGCAAAAAACATTTAAGCTTACAAATTAGCTTTTTTATTCAACTGCAACTAATTTAGTTATATTTAGTCTTCGTAAGTAAAATAGCTTAAATTATGCGCATTCATTGCCCCTAAAAGAAGTTTTAGCATTCTTTATACGCTGCGGACAAGGGTAACAACCCATAACAATTATCTGCTTTTCAAGCGCCTGCTTAAACGTAACAAGCTTTTTATAAACTGTTTTTTTTTAACTAAAATATCTCTACGTAGTTAACTCAAATTTTTTCATATCAAGCTTCATTTTAAACAACTAACACCAACTGAAATTGGACATACTATGCAATTATTAGATTTTTTTAGCAAAGAAAGCCGACCACCTAAATCCCAAATCATTTTTACTGCATTAGTTTCTGGCTTAGCCAATGGTTATCTATTAATGATAATGAATGATGCCGCTGCATCTGTTGGTAAAAATGAAGACTTACAAATGCACAATTTTTTTCTGTTTTTTGCTGATCTTCTACTGCTTATTTACACCCGACAATACTCGTTAAAACAAGCCATCGTCATTGCTGAAAATGCAATTGATCGCGTCCGCATTCGTATCACTAACAAATTGCGCCAAACTGAGTTGACGTTCATTGAAACCACCGGGCACGCCGCTATTTTTACGCGCATTACTCAAGACGCCAGCCTTATTTCAGAATCTGCGATTATCCTTATCAATGCCTGCCAACAAATGATTGTTGTTGTTATTTGCTTACTTTATATCGCCTGGCTATCAATTCCTGGGTTTATTGTTACAGGGATTGTCATTGTTTTATCCATATTTATGTATTTATATAACTCTCGATACATCAATAAACAACTTCATGAAGCCTCAACAAAAGAAGCTGACTTTTTTACTGGCATTGATAGTATTTTAATGGGCTTTAAAGAAATCAAAATCAATCATAAAAAAAATAATGAGTTGTTTGATCATATAAAAACCATTTCAGAAGAAGCAAAAGATATTAAAGTCGCCACAGGTCTTAATTTTGTTATTGATTTAATGTTTGCACAAACAGCTTTCTTTATTGTCTGTGCCGTCATTATTTTTGCACTACCTATTCTTACCTTCATTAATGCTAACGAAGTTGTAGGGATTACCGTTGCGGTACTGTTTTTATTTGGTCCATTAAGTACTGTGGTAGGTGCATTACCTATTTTTGGACGCGCCAATGTCGCGGTTGAAAATCTCTATAGCCTTGAAGCAGAAATTGATCTTGCCAGCAAACCGTTACGCAACACCACTATTGAAATTCCAGAATTTACTTCGCTTGAACTCGAACAGGTTAATTTTTGTTACCACGACGCTAGCAACAGCAATACATTTGGCATTGGCCCCATTAATTTAAAAATCAATCAAGGTGAAACTGTATTTATTGTGGGGGGTAATGGCAGCGGTAAATCTACCTTAGTAAAATTAATTACAGGGTTATATTTCCCTGCGTCTGGCTCCCTCTATTTTAACAGCCAACCCTTGGAAGAATCTGATTACTGTCATTATCGTGAGATGTATTCAAGTATTTTTGCAGATTTTCACTTATTTGAATCCCTGTATGGTGTGGATGACATTGATCAAAAACGCATGACTGAGCTGCTTAGTATGATGAAACTAGAGAAAAAAACTGGTTTCAAAAATAATCGCTTTACTAATACAGATTTATCAACAGGACAAAAAAAGCGCTTGGCTTACATCGCAGCAATGATGGAAAACAAACAGATTTATGTGTTCGATGAATGGGCGGCTGATCAAGATCCTGAATTCAGAAAATATTTCTATGAAGTGCTGTTAAAAGACTTAAAACAACAAGGCAAAACGATTATTGCCGTCAGTCATGATGATCGCTATTTTTCAGTGGCTGATAAAATCATTAAATTAGAATCCGGTGTAATTGTTAATTGAGTATTACACTTTAAAACCATACTTAATCATCTGTTTTAGTTAAGCAGCAAACATTTTAAAAAACCGACCTAGCTTTCGTGGCTAGGTTGCTGTGTTTTTATCCAACATGTCATAAATGAGAGCCAACATGTCTGAAAGAAGAAAGCTTTTTATCATTATTGCCAGCATTATTGTGCTAAGTGCAATCACTTCATTTTTGGTTTACAACATTTGGTTTAAAGAAAGTAAACATAATGTTCATGTCGGTATCATCACCTCCAATTCTCATGACCAAGAGTCTATTAACAATGGTATTAGTTCATTCATTAATCCAAAAAATATAAAAGTGCAAAACTTTTCAGCATCTGACCCCCAGCTGCTTAAAAATATTGATGATTTTGTTAAAAGCAACGATGTCATTGGCTTTATTAGCTTAACTGATGTTAATACTACCAAAGCAGTTACAGAAAGCATAAAAAAAGAAAAAGCACCTTTTTTAAATCTTGCGTCAATCGACAATGCACCCTTTAAAGATTCTTCGCATTTCTTTTCAACAGTATTTAACGAAACAAAACAAGCTCAATTTACTGCTAATTATTCTCGTAATGTGTTGGGATTAATGATTATTACCATCATTCATGACAACACCCAAAAAGGAATTAATATGGCAAAACAGTTCAGCGATGTTTATGAGCGTTTTGGCACAAAAATTCATTACGAATTTTCTTACGACACTAATGACCAAACCAATTCAATTGAACAGGTTATTGCCAACATAAAAGACAAGCAAGACTTAGGTTCTATTTTCTTTGTGGGTAACGCTGCAGATTCTGCAAAATTTGTTGTCAAAGCACGAGATGCTAATATTAAAAATAAAATCATTGGCACCGATGTCGTTGCAACGCATGCCTTTAACCGCACAATTGCTGATATTAGTCACAACAAGGCGGATAGTGCTCGCTATACTAATGACATCATTTTTTCTGCGCCGCTCTTATTTGACACGTCAGGTTCAGAGGAACAACGCTTTAAAAATAGCTACTTACAACGCTTTGGTGAATACCCAGACTGGATTTCTGCCTATGGCCATGATGCAATTAAATTAATTTTAAAAGAAATCTTAAATCAATCCTTAACTGCTGGAAATATCGAAAAAGAAATTATTTTAAAATACTTGTATACCTTAAACACCCCCGATGTAGCACTTCATGGGGCAACAGGTGACAACTGGTTTGATAAAAATCGTGAAGCACAAAAAACCACACAAATAGGCGTTTACGATGGTCAAACTATCATTGCTGCACCCACGCAATTACAACCTATCAAACCGAATAGCTCGGTTAATTACATAGAAGAATTAAAATCTGGCAAGATGCTGTATGTGATTGACCGTTTTATGTATAAAACTAACGTTATTTATACCGGTATTGAACTACATGATGTATCCAAACTAGATCTAACCAAAAACACAGCTGAATTAGACTTCTCCATTTGGTTTCGGTATCGCGGTAACTTTGATCCAGCAGATCTGATGTTTATAAACGCTGGCACAGAATTAAATTTAGATAAACCCGTTCTTTCCTATCAAAAAGATGGCGTTATGTTTAAACGGTATCGCATAAAACATGATTTTAATATCGATTTTTCTACCGAAAAATTCCGCCATGGCAGTCATGTCGCTGGTCTTTCTTTCCGTCATAAAAATTTCAATAAAAATAATGTTATTTATGTTATTGATGACTTAGGCATGGCACTTAATAGCAATACTAGCTTAAAAGATAAAGTCAATGCCGATCATATTTTACAATCACTTCCAGACTGGAAAATTCTTGCCGCACAATTTTATCAATCTATTACGATCATCCCTACCTTTGGTGAGCCAATGTATGTAGGTTATGGTGCCATTGGCCCTGATTTCTCTAAAATAGATTATGAAGTTTTGCTCGCTGAAGATCGCTTTAACCTCAATGATTACGTTAACCCCGTGTATTTTGTCTACATAGGTATTTTTGGCATATTAGGCAGCATTGCTGCGCGTTTAATTGATAATAAATACAATTGGAAAAAACATGCTAATGCTAGTAGCGAAAAAGATTTGACGTACAAAGAAGATATTATTTTCTTCTGGCTAGCATCTTCTTGGGTAATGCGGGTAGTTTTCTGGTACGTGTCGTTATTAGCCATCGGCAATTTAACCATTGAAATTGCCATTGATGAAAACTTATCTAACCATAGTATTGATTTAATTGTTATGGTTTACGATGCACTGTGGTGGATTGTGCCTGCTACGTTAATTGTATTAGCACTTAACCTGTTTCTATGGCCTCCGATGGAGAAAAAGTCTCAACGGAAAATACCAGGGGTTATTAAAAACTTCACCAGCGGCGTCGTTTATATTTTATTTTTCTTCTGTATCGTGGCGTTCGTATTTAATAAGCCGTTATCCAGCTTATTAGCAACAAGTGGTTTATTCGCAATGATTTTAGGTTTAGCCGTGCAAGGAAACATTGCCAATATCTTTTCTGGCATTGTGGTTAACCTTGAGCGCCCCTTTTCTATTGGCGATTACATTAAAATAAAAACCTTTGACCGCGTTCAGGTCATTGATATGACATGGCGTAGTTTGAAAGTTAAAGATTTAGACAATAACATCATCAGCATCCCAAATAGCTTAGTTGCTGCCGCTGAAATTGTTAATTACATTGAAGATTTTTCAAAAATAGGGCTTAAATTAAACATGCCACAAAAATATGAGCCAGAATTAATTTTGAGTCATCTCAAAACTGCACTGGCAAGTGTCAAAGGCATTCATGATATTAAAACACCCGAACAATATTTTAATGGCTATGTGTATCTTGACTGCGGTGTGATGGCTGAATATATTATTTCGTTTAGTATTTATGAATTCAAAAAACATAAAGTTTTTAGAGATGAAGTCTGGAAAGCTATTTTTCATGAGTTTACCGAAGCAAAAATACCCTTTGAAGAGATCGATCGACTGAATGAAAACAAAGAAATTGCAGAAGTTACGATTGACTTAACTAAAGCTGCATTACCTGCTGCAACCTAAACCATAGCTAAATGCTTACGATCTGTTCTTTTATCAAACAGATCGTAATGCATTCTCCAGACCTTCCGTAAACACTAATACTAATCTACTTTATATCCACAATTTCTTGAGCTTGATGTTCTGCATGATAAGAAGAACGTACTAAGGGCGCACTTGCTACCCGAGCAAAACCCATCTTTTTTGCAATAACAGCATAGTCATCAAATTCTTGTGGTGTAAGGTATTTTTTAACTGACAAATGCGCTTTACTTGGCTGCAAGTATTGTCCTAAAGTCAGCATTGAACACCCATGCGCGATTAAATCGCGCATCACCTCATGCACTTCCTCTTGCTCTTCGCCCATGCCCAACATTAACCCCGATTTACTGGGCACATTAACGTGAACGGCGTTAAATTGTGCCAATAAATCTAATGACCCACGATAATCAGCCCCCGGCCTAACCTCTTTATATAAACGCGGCACCGTTTCAAGATTATGATTAAACACATCGCAAGGATGCTCTGCTAGCAGCGCCACAGCCTTAGCAATGCGTCCACGGAAATCAGGCACTAAGATTTCAATTTTAGTCGTTGGCGTGGCACCACGAATAGCCTGAATACATGCAGCAAAATGCCCTGCCCCCCCATCGCGTAAATCATCTCTATCCACTGACGTAATGACTACATACTTCAACGCCAAGGCTTTAATTGCGTGTGCTAGTTGCTCTGGCTCATTGCTATCTAAAGGCAATGGTTTGCCATGCGCAACATCACAAAATGGACAACGTCTAGTACATAAATCGCCCATGATCATAAACGTTGCTGTTCCCTGCTGAAAACATTCTGCTAAATTTGGGCACGCGGCCTCCTCACATACCGTATGTAATTGATGATCTCTAAGCAATTGCTTAATTCGAAAAATTTCTTCACTTGCGGGAATTTTAATGCGAATCCAATCGGGCTTACGCAATACTGTATCGGGTTGCTCAACTTTAATAGGAATACGTGCTAATTTTTCTGAATTACGCTGATGCGTTATAGGCGTTAACCGTGAAGGTGCTTGATAAGTCATGAATATAATGCTGCCTTGATAAAATGAATTATCTGAGTAGATAAATCATTAAACTCAACTTTAATATTAAAATCACAAAGCTGAGTTATTTCTAAATGTGAAAATCCACATGGGTTTATATGCTTAAATGCCTGTAAATCCATATCATTATTAAAACTGAGACCATGATAACACCCAGTATTTTTAATTCTAAGACCAATTGAACCTATTTTCTTTTCCTCAATATACACACCAGGCGCTTTCGCTTTAGCATAAGCAACCACGCCATAATCAGCAAGTGTATTAATCATCGCCTGCTCTAAGATTGTTACTAACCTACGTAAATCAATGCCTAAACGCTTAATATCGATTAAAATGTAAATAACAACTTGCCCCGGCCCGTGATAAGTCACCTGACCGCCTCGATCAGATTGAATAACAGGAATATCAGTCACCGTCAGCAAATGCTCACGCTTACCCGCCAAACCTAAGGTATAGACTGGATAGTGCTCAACAATCCAAAGTTCATCGGGCGTATCTTCCCCCCTTTTCTGCGTAAAGTCCTGCATTGCACGCCAAACAGGCTCGTAATACTGCAAGCCTAATTGACGAATAATGAGGGTAGAATTGTGAGTGTGGATAATCTTCATTTTTGTTTATTTAGTTTACTAAATACCTCTGAGCAATGACTTTACGACCACCTGCGTTATTCAGCACCCAACCCTTATGACACGTCTCATTCATGCTATGCAAACAACAGATATTTTCTCTAGCCTAGAAGACTTAGCCCAAACGTCCATTGATCTCCCCGCTGGGACACACTATCTGAAAGGTTTTGCCTGTAAATATGCACCAGAGCTTATTGTTGCCATTAAAAAAATTACCACTTATTCACCCTTTCGGCAGATCGTTACTCCGGGTGGCAAAAAAATGTCCGTCACTATGACCAATTGCGGTACATACGGTTGGATTTCAGATAGATACGGCTATCGCTACAGTACCGTAGACCCACTATCCCATCAACACTGGTTAGCACTTCCTTCGTGCTTTGTGGAACTTGTTAACGCAGCATTATCTCATGAACATTTGCCAAACTACCAACCCGATGCCTGCTTAATTAACAACTATTCGGTAGGTGCCAAAATGGGCTTACATCAAGATAAGGATGAAAAAAATTTTACGTATCCAATTGTATCGGTTTCATTAGGGTTACCTGCGCTATTTTTATTAGGTGATTTAACAAGAAATATCACGCCACGTCGCATTCTTTTACAGCATGGCGATATTATCATATTGACTCAGCAGTCACGATTACGCTTTCATGGTGTCTTGCCCATTCAACCTGGGTATCATGCAGAACTACAAGCACAACGCATTAATCTTACATTTCGTAAAGTCACCTAATAACTTAAAACGCTACTTTATATTTTTGCATAATCCGCCAAGGTAATAATAAAATCTACATCAATGATTAATTGCTTTACAGTTAGCAACGCCTCTTGTTGCGCTTTATTTATTTTCCACGCAAAGGGTGTCATTTGTAGTAATGCTGAGCGTTGTTGCTGAGATGGCGATATCTGATAACTGATGCGCTCAACATGGCGGGCTTTAAAACCGTTTGGCACGCTAATGTTTTCCGCATGATCACGTACTTCTTTATACACAAATGCTTTTAATTGCGCCAAATGTTTGGGTCCAGGAGTAACAATCAGCAATTTTCCATGAGAATTTAATACCCGTTTTAATTCTATTTCATTTGACGGTGCAAATATTCGTAATAACACGTCAAAATAGGCATCTTGATAAGGCAGTGCATGATTACTAGCGACACAGTAACGTACTGAAGGCAGTTTTTTGGCTGCCGCTGTTATGGCTAATTTGGCTATATCAACGCCATGCCATTCAACGCTCTGATCACACTGAATACGCTGATTAAGCACTCGATCGTAATACCCTTCGCCACACCCTATATCTAAAATTTTTATTGTTTGATGATAATGACAACATTCATTCGTGAGCAGTGACGCTATGGACTGAGCCATAGGTGCATAATAATCTGCTTCTAAAAAAGCCCTTCTTGCTGCCAGCATTGCTTTATTGTCGCCTGGCACCGATGAATTTTTAAAGTGTACCGGCAATAAATTGACATAGCCGGCTTTTGCTACATCAAAACTGTGACCAGCATTACATTGATAAACCCGCTCTTTGGCGATTAATTGTTGTCGACATAATGGACAAAGATAGGGTGAAATCACTTCATGATTCATGACGAATTAATCTCTTACCGGCTTTTTATCAAGCTTTCTTTGCAATGTACGCCGATGCATATTTAAGGCTCTAGCCGCTGCTGAAATATTGCCATCATATTGCATTAATACTTTCTGCAAATGCTCCCATTCTAAACGTTTAATCGACAATGGATTTTCACTAATCGTTACAGATGAATCGCCTTTATTTTTATTTAATGCTACTAAAATCTCATCGGCATTGGCAGGCTTCGTTAAATAATGCACCGCACCCAATTTAATAGCCTCTACTGCTGTTGCAATACTAGCAAAGCCAGTTAACATGACAATTTGAGTATTATCATCTAAGGATATTAATTTTTTAACTAATTCAAGCCCAGAATCATAGCCAATACGCAAATCAATCACCGCATATTCCGGCATAGATTGCTCCGCCAACGCAATACCATGCAACACATCATTGGCAACGAGCACCTCATAATTTCTTTTTTCTAAGGCAGATTTCAACACCTTACAAAATGTTTCATCATCATCAACCAGCAATAAACGGGGCTTGTCCAATTCCTGGTCTGACATCATCAATTTTCTCCGAAGTTAATAAAGGTAAAGTAATTTCTACACACGCACCACCTAACTTACTATTGTAAAGATCGATTTTTCCACCCAATCGATTAATAGTGGAGTATGTTAAAAATAGTCCAACGCCTAAGCCACGTTTTTGACTGATCACAGGTTGCTTGCCCGCTAGCTCAACCAATCCTGATGGCAATCCTGCACCAAAATCACGAATAATCATGGTAAGTTGATGTAAATCCCATGATGCTTGAAATTCAATGCCTTTTTCTGCTGGTGTAGCTTCTGCTGCATTATTAAGAATATTAATAATTGAATGAGTAAGTGTGCGTTCAGCAATAATTTGTGCAGCTGTTTCTATGGGTTGATTAAGAATAAAATTTAATTTTGCGGTAGGTTTATGGGTTCGCCATTGATTAATGACATCATCAATATAATCAACCAAGGGAATTACTCGACCAGATTCTGCTCGCAACTCGCCAGCTGATGCTGACATAACTGAAAGAGCTTGCTTACAACGTTCAATTTGTTGTTGCATGATAACAATTTTCTCATGCAAATCTTGAAATCGATGCTCGGGAAATTCTTGCGCTATTTCATGCACAACAATCGCCATTGTGCCCAATGGTGTTCCCATATCATGGGCGGCACTTGCTGCCAGTGTTCCTAAAGCAACGACGCGCTCATCGCGCAACGCATTTTCGCGTGCTTCGGCCAAATTGCGCTCTTGAATTCGCAAGGTGTTCGCCAACTCAACGACAAAAAAAGCCACTAAACCTGCACTAAAAACAAAGCCAAACCACATACCAAACACATGCAAATTAAAATAATGTCGATCACTTAAGGCATGTGCTTTTTGCAACATTTCATAATTATCCATTCCAAAATACAGTAACTTAGGGTCAGGAGAATGCGGCTCTACGGCAGGTAATGGTATATTAAATGACATTAAAATCGTATACATTGATGTCGTCAATATCACGATATACCACGCATACGATTGAGGCAACATGATAGCAGTAATAATTACTGGTAATAAAAACACCCAAATAATAGGATTTGAAGCTCCGCCCGTTAAATAAAGCAATAAAGTAATAGCAAAAACATCAATAATTAATTGTGTGAATATATCAAGCTCAGTAATTTGCTCTTCATCTTGTAAACGTATTGAAGTATAAACATTGGCTGCACAAATTAATAACATCACCAACCATAAAGGCTGTTCAGGTAACTGAATATGAAGACCATAAACAGAAATTATAATTAATAATGATTCGCTCAAAATCATTAAATTTCTTAGTATAAACAACCATTTTAAATTTTGCCTTGCTGAAAACTCAGACTTTGGGGAAACATGTGAAAGCATTTTTGTTACATGTCCTACTATTAATTAATCAAAATAATACCACCAGAAATACCTGCTGCCTATTTTACGCAATTAACAGCGTAAACACTGATACTGCGACAATATGCCACATTTTTAATTGCCTCCAGCATTGATATGATTATCCTAACTTTAGAGGATATTTATTATCCAATTAGCTAAAAGTTGCGTTATATCCTTCCTAATACTCTCTGGCGGTTTTTACCGCCTTTTTTTTTGCTTTAAATTTCAGCTTTCGTCATCACTAGCTATAAATTGTTTTTAAAGCAGATTTATAATTCTCGAATCCTATGCTTGCCTTTACCATTCATTTACGTTGAAATAATCTAGTTTTTTTTATTTCTTTTATAATGGTAATGAACAAAAAATATAACATCATGATACACGCAGTACCTCACTATTTAGAAAGCCAGTCTTTTCCTGAATTAAATCGTTATACCTTTGCTTATACAATAACAATCACTAACAAAGGTTCAGTAGCGGCTAAATTACTCAACAGAACTTGGCTAATTAACGATGCCAATGGCAAAACGCAAGAAGTGCACGGCGTCGGTGTTGTAGGAGAACAGCCACACTTAAAACCAGGCGAAAGCTTCACTTACACCAGTGGCGCAAGCATTGAGTCGGTTGTTGGCACTATGGAAGGTAGCTATACAATGCAATCTGATGACGGCGAAAATTTTGTAGTGCCTATCCCTAAATTCACCCTGTCCATCCCTAGAACTTTACACTAAAACTAATGTCAATTTATGCAATCGGGGATATTCAAGGTTGTTTTGATGAACTTCAAGTACTTCTGGATAAAATTCAATTTAATCCACAGGAAGATTGTATTTGGTTTGCAGGAGACTTAGTTAATCGTGGCCCAAAATCTCTGGAAACCTTACGCTTTGTAAAAAACTTAGGTACATCTGCAATTACGGTATTGGGCAACCATGATATGCATTTACTTGCCGCAGCAAGTGCAACGAAGACTAGCACTAAAAAAGATTCCCTCACGTCAATTTTAGAAGCTCCTGACCGTGACGAACTTATCCACTGGCTTAGACATCAACCGCTCTTTTACACCAATAATGACTTTTGCATGATTCATGCAGGACTTCCACCGCAATGGGATTTTAAGACCACGCAACGCATGGCCTTACTAGTAGAAAATGTCTTACAAGGTCCTAATTATGAACTATTATTGCAACAGATGTATGGCAACAAACCGAATCAGTGGACACCCAACTTAAAAGGCACAGCCAAGTTACGATTTATCATCAATTGCTTTACGCGCATGAGATATTGCGATGCCTCTGGGCGATTGGATTTCAATAATACAGGGCCAATAGGAACACAACCTGAAGAACTCATGCCATGGTTTACGCTACCTAATAGAAAAAGCGCAAACATGAAAATCATTTTCGGGCATTGGTCAACTTTAGGCTACTATGAAGGATCTAATTGTTATGCAATTGATACTGGCTGTTTATGGGGTGGACAACTCACAGCACTTAAATTATCCACCCCCATTCAACGCATCAGTATTGATTGCCCAACAACAAAAAAAGCCAATAAAAACTATCAAACGACCACGCTAACATTTATTTAGCTTGATTGCCTGTAAACCTATTAAAACATGTGGCTGCCAATTACTTATCGCCCATTGCAGTATTTCTGAAACAGAAGCCTTAGCCAAGACAGCGGGAGGGTTTTGACTCAATAACCCCAACAACCTAAAAAGCACCCATTCTGGATTAGTTAAATCGACAACGGGTGCACGTGTTTGTTTGCTTAACTTAGCACCGAAAGAATCGACAAGAATTGGAAGATGATGATAGCAAGGTTGAGCTAGATTCAAAAGTGATTGTAAATAAATCTGTTTAGGCGTTGAATCAATCAAATCACAACCACGCATTACATGAGTAACGCCTTGTAGATAATCATCAACCACTACTGCCAATTGATACGCAAACAACCGATCTTTTCGTTTAATAATAAAATCACCGTGCTGAGTATCAAGAGCATGATGAATAAGTCCCTGACCTTCATCATAAAAACTAATTATGCGTTGATCTGTTTTTAGTCGCCAGGCATAAGACATAACATCTAACACAACTTTTTCTCTACAACTGCCCGGATAAATTAACGCATCGATATTTTTTCGACTACACGTACAACGATAAACCATGTTATTGTTGCTCAACTGCATAAATGCAGCTTCATAATACTCATGATGCTGACTTTGATAAACCACATCAGCATCCCAATGCAAACCTAACGCGTCTAACGCATACAAAATAGCCGAACTTGCACCGTCTACATTTCGACTACAATCAATATCATCAATACGAAGCAACCACTGCCCTTGCTTGCTCCTAACATCTAAGTAACTAGCTAAAGCGGTATACAATGATCCTAGATGCAATGTTCCTGTTGGAGAAGGTGCAAATCTACCGATTACATTTTGCTTTTCCGCCACAACATTTAGCTGTTATTCCAGCTAGCCCATTTGTTTTTCACGAATTTCATCTAAAGTCTTACAATCGATACATAGTGTTGCAGTAGGTCTTGCTTCAAGACGTCGAATACCAATCTCGATACCACAAGACTCACAAAAGCCATAATCACCCGATTCTATTTCTTTTAATGCTTCATCAATTTTTTTAATTAATCGACGTTCACGATCGCGTGTCCTTAATTCCAAACTAAATTCAGATTCCTGAGTGGCTCTATCATTTGGATCAGGAAAATTTGCCGCATCTGTTTGCATGTGGTGTACCGTACGATCAACCTCATGCATTAACTCAGCTTTCCAATTTCTAAGTATATTTTCAAAATGTTTGAGCTGAGCCTCATTCATATACTCTTCGCCGTCAACTTCAATATATGGCGTAAACGTAAAAGGCGATGCCCCAGTTTTTGTTTTAGAACCTTCTGTCATCCATTCACTCCAAGACAAGATTAATTAAAGCCGCGCATTTTTAGCAGAATATCTAATAGTAAGCAAGCGTTATTACGCTTAAACTAAGCCTACCTAGACACGTGATTAATACTAATTTCAAACAAAAAAAACACACAAATATTATTTAGACGAAATATTATTTGCCAATACAGAAATTTGCAAAAATATCTCCCAGCAAGTCATCTGAAGTAACTTCACCAGTAATTTCTGACAAACAGCGCTGTGCTTGACGCAAATCTTCGGCAATTAATTCACCTGCAATAGAGCTATTCATTTGCGCTAAGGCACTATCAATACACAACATACTAGCTTTTAACGCTTCAACATGACGCCGTCTCGCAATAAAAAGATTTTCTTCACTATTAAATCCAACTAATTTTTTTAACAAATGAATAAATAAATCTACCCCAGCACCCGATTTTATTGAAAGGTAACAAGATGAGCCATGCCCATTTTCTACAATTTTAGGCATTAACCCAACTAAATCTATTTTATTAAAAACATTCATCACAGGAATATCTTGAGAAAACTCAACATGCAAATGCTCATTCTCAGATTCACAAATATCGTGTAGCATAATAATTAAATCAGCTTTCTGCATTTCGCCGTAAGCACGACGAATACCTTCTTGCTCAATAACATTAGAACTGTCTCTTAATCCTGCTGTGTCTATGATATTTAATGACAAACCATCAATACTTACCTGTTCTCTCAGTACATCACGAGTGGTGCCTGCGAATTCAGATACAATGGCCGCATCAGACCCAGCCAAGGTATTTAACAAACTGGATTTGCCGACATTAGGCTTGCCTGCTAAAACAACGTTTATACCATCTCTTAATAATTTTCCCTGAAAAGCATTTTTGTGAATTTGCTGTAACCGCCCTAACAGACTATTCATTTTTTTTTCAACTGTCCCTTCAGTTAAAAAATCAATCTCTTCATCTACAAAATCAATTGCAGCTTCAACATAAACTCTTAGCTCAGTTAGCTCTTCGACCAAAGCATTAATCTGCTCTGAAAAAACGCCTTGCAAAGAGTGCTGAGCAGAGCGCACTGACTGCATTGAACGGCTCTGAATTAAATCGGCTATTGCTTCGGCCTGAAGCAAATCAATTTTATTATTTAAAAAAGCCCGCTCTGTAAATTCACCTGGTCTTGCAAGACGAGCACCCAAATCAAGCACTCGTGTAAGCAGCATATCAAGAACGACAACACCACCATGCCCTTGCAACTCTAAAACATGCTCCCCTGTATAGGAATGTGGTGCTGGAAAGTATAAAGCAATCCCAGAATCAATGATTACCCCATCTATTGTTAAAAAATCTGCAAAAGTAGCAACCCTAGACTGCAACGGTTTAGCTAAGAGTTGCCTAGCAATATCGTTAACCAAGCTTCCAGAAATTCGAATAATACCTACGCCCCCATTTCCAGAAGGCGTTGCAATTGCAGCTATCGTATCAGAACTAATCAATTGACTGTATGACCTATGAAGCTTTAGTGATAGTTTTTGTGATAGTTTTTGTTATATACCACTGCTGAAGAATAGATAGAGTATTGTTAATAACCCAATATAAAACTAAACCCGCAGGAAAAAATAAAAAGAACACAGTAAATACAAGTGGGAACATTTTCATCACTTTGGCCTGAATCGGATCAATTGGCGCAGGATTTAAACTCTGCTGAATCTTCATCGTTACGCCCATGATTAATGGCAAAATATAAAAAGGATCTTCTACAGATAAATCTTGTATCCAGAATAAAAAGGGCGCTTGCCTAAATTCAACTGTTTCACTTAACACCCAATAAAGACACATAAACACAGGGATTTGCACTAACACCGGCAAACAGCCACCTAGTGGATTGACTTTTTCTCTTTTGTATAAAGCCATCATTTCATTATTAAAACGCATTCTATCGTCTTTATAACGCTCTTGAAGATCTTTTAACAAGGGCTGAATATTGCGCATTTTCGCCATTGACTTAAAGCTTGCTTGGGACAAAGGGAAAAAGAGCAATTTAATGCATAAAGTCACACCAATAATTGCCAACCCCCAGTTACCAAATAGATTATGTATCTGATTTAATAACCAATAAATAGGCTTTCCAATAAATGTTAAGACGCTGTAATCAACTGTTAGCTCTAATCCAGGCGCAATATTTTCCATTACAGGCTGAATTTTAGGCCCTGCAAACAACTTGGTCACCAATTGCACGGAACTGGCATTTTCAACAACAACTTCAGACGAATACGAACCAATAACATAACGTCCATCTGGCAACTTCTTGGTGTAATAATGGTTTTCTTGATCTGCTGGCGGAATCCATGCTGAAGCAAAATAATGTTGAATCATCGCTGCCCATCCTGCTTGGGAAGCCACATCCAAATTACTATCCTCCATATCACTGAAACTTATTTTTTGATATTTATCTTTTTGCGTATAAATAACACCACCATCAAAAGCACGCATTCCACCCATTAAAAAACTACTCTTATTTTCTTCGTAAGGCACTCTTAATAACTGACTGTACTGCCTACCCACCCACTCCTTACCTGTGGCATTAACAATTTCTTGTTGAACTGTAATAGCAAAACTTCCACGCGTAAAAGTGAAGGTTTTATTGACCTTTAAACCCTTATTATCAGTCCAAATTAAAGGTACGACTAAGGAATCTTGCCCCTGCGCCAACTGATACGATGCTTGTTTAGCCTCAAAGAAAGATTCATGCGTTGGCCCAACGGCCATCCCCTTACCTGAGATTAAGCCATTTTGAGCTAAAAATAACTTATCAAGCTCAGGATTAAATAATCTGACTGGTGCATGATTTTTTTCTGCCACACTCAAACCAACCCATTGACGCAATTGATTCACAAATGAGTTATCACGTTGAATAGGATAGGTAAGTAAATCCAGCTGCCGCACTGTGCCGCCATGAGTATCAATCTCAAGACGAATTACATCAGTCGTAATCGTGATCACTTTTGAGTTATCAACAGGGAGGGCAATGGCGGCAACATGTAAGTCTTGAGCACCAGGAGTTGCTGGTACAGCTGAAGGTTCGGTAGAAGAAAGTGATGCAGGAACTCCAGCCGCGTCTACACCATCCGTTGCAGCGACCGTAGCAACTTGAGTTTTTTCGCCATAATCTTGCTCCCAAGCTTGCGTCAATAACAACAACAACATGGCAAACACTACAATTAATATAAATCTTAAATTATCCATTCTTATTACCAAATTTTTCTGGAACCGGGTCAATACCACCCTTATGAAAAGGGTGACACTTTATTATTCTTTTAATAGTTAAATAGAGACCAATCACTGTACCGAAACGCTGAAATGCTTCTAAAGAATAATTTGAGCAGCTTGGATAAAAGCGACAATTTGATCCAAGTAAAGGGCTAATAAAGTATCTATAAAACTTTATTATTACTATGAATAAGAAGCGCATCGGGTTACCAACCTAAGCCAGTGCTTTGCCAATGACTTTCTTAATAAATCAAGCGGAACATCAACAGCTTCCTTGCGTGCTAAAACAACTATATCAATACTCCCTAAGTTTTTTTGCAACCTAAAATTCTCTCTAACAGTACGCTTTATCAAATTCCTATGAACCGCTTTCTTTATATTCTTTTTAGCAATTGCTAAACCCAATCTTGGATGATCTAAATCGTTTTTTATTGCCAATAGAGTAAAATACTCATCACTAGATTTTATTGGCTTAGCAAACACTTTTTTATACTCTTCCGGTTTTTTTAAACGAAACTGTGAAGTAAAACAAAAATTATTGTCTGTCACACGCTAAAAACTAAACAGTTAATTTATGACGTCCTTTCGATCTACGTGCATTAATTACGTTTCTGCCACCAACAGTTGCCATTCTTGCGCGAAAGCCATGTGTTCTTACGCGTTTGATTTTACTTGGCTGATATGTTCTTTTCATTATTACTTAGACCTAAATGTGTGTGTTTAAAAACTGATAAAAAAAGACGTTGGATAATAAAATAAAGCTCTTACCCTGTCAATTCTATAGTGTACCATCCCATTACTGTATAGTGTACAAACTAACACTTTTTAACCTTCACTAATTTACCTAGCTTACATCAATGAGTTCAATTTGGGATAACTGCCTTACTAAGCTTGAAAATGAAATATCCAACGCTGATTTCAGCACATGGATACGCCCACTACAAGCTATCGAAAATGAAAAAGAAATGAAACTGCTTGCGCCTAACCGATTTGTACTTGAATGGGTAAAGCAACATCACTTAAATAAAATCACCGAAACCGTCCATGAATTGTCTACTGGAAAACTCACGCTCTCAATAGAAATTGGTTCTAAAAAATCACACCAACCTGACAAAACAATTTCAAAACCTAATGAAACAAAAAAACAAACGCCCAACTTTCTTAATCAAGCCTTTGTCTTTGATAATTTTGTAGAAGGAAAATCTAATCAATTAGCACGCGCGGCTTCAATACAAGTCGCAGAAAATATTGGAAAAACGTATAACCCGTTACTCATTTATGGAAGCTCTGGCTTAGGCAAAACACACCTGATGCACGCAATTGGCAATGCAGTATTAAAACGCAACGCCTCAGCAAATATCATTTATCTACATTCAGAAAAATTTGTCCAAGATATGGTGCGCGCGTTACAACAAAACACGATTGATTCATTTAAACAATTTTACCGTGCTATTGATGTATTACTTATCGATGACATACAATTCTTTGCCGGCAAAGAACGCTCGCAAGAAGAGTTTTTTCATACATTTAACTCCTTGCTAGAAAAAAAACATCAAGTTGTTTTAACCTGCGACAAATACCCAAAAGAAATTGTAGGGCTTGAAGATCGTTTAAAATCAAGATTTGGCTGGGGATTGCCTGTGTCGATTGAGCCTCCAGACATGGAAACGCGCGCGGCCATATTAATGAAAAAAGCGGAAATCATGGAGGTTAAACTGCCTCAAGAAGTTGCATTTTTTATTGCCAAACGTATTCCATCGAATGTACGAGATTTAGAAGGTGCATTACGTCGAGTTATTGCAAACGCGCAATTTACAGGCAAAGAAATCACTACAGAATTCACCAAAGAAGCACTGCACGACTTAATTTCTTTGCAGGATAAATTGGTCAATATTGATAACATCCAAAAAACAGTCGCCGACTACTTTAAAATTAAAATAGCTGATTTATCTTCAAAGAATCGTAAACAAACCATTACTAGACCACGTCAAATGGCTATGTCACTCGCCCGAGAACTTACCTCACACAGCTATCCAGAAATTGGCAACGCCTTTGGTGGCCGCGACCACACCACTGTTATTAATGCTTGCAAACGCATCAACGAACTCAAAGACACTGACCATAAAATTGCCGAAGATTATGCACATTTATTACGCTCCTTATCTTAAGCTATACTTTAGGCTTTCTTGACCCTCGCCAACTCTTCATATGCAAAAACTCCATGGGAAAAAAGCCGCCGAAATTCTTTTTAAATGGCTGCGCCATAAGCATAAAGAATTTGATCATAACAACTTCTCGGCAATCAACAACCGTATAGAATGGCTCCCCACCACCACTCACCTGATCTATCACTTAGGCGATAATCATAACGCCAACCTCAAGGCGTGGCCTTGGCAAGCCAGGGCACTTTGTTATTATCAGATTTCAGGCTGGATTGCGATTGCACTGTCACCTCAATGTCATTTCAAAGAACTACCCATTGAATCAGATTTATTGAACAACCAAGCAGAAACTATTCAGTGGTTATTGCGTACTCAGATTGTGACAATGAGTAATTATCACTATTTTCCCCAAAAACCAATCATAGCCTCTGAAATCCCATCAACAACTCACAAAACACCTTAATATCCAGAAACACACAAACTACCCTTAATAAACTCACGCTGAGCTTCACTTAACCGCGCACTGACACTAAAATCATCAGCGTTCAATACATTAAATTAATGCGGCTTACTTTGCGGCACCGTAGTGATCCCATTAACGCGCTCTTCTTTGTTGGTAGCTGTTACCGCTATGGGTTTATTATTTTGTTTAACCACAGACTCTTTAGCCTCACCAACCTCAGTAACAATCACATCTACGCTGTTTTTTCTTAACCGCGTACGAATAGAATTAACACTAGCAACTTGCGAAAAAGGCCCCATCTTGACTCGATACCACGCCACATCACCTACTTTAGCTTTTTCAAGCTTAGACTCAATACCCATTGCAGCAACTTTAGCAATCAACTGCTCCGCCTCTTGCAGTGTTTTAAATGATCCAGCCTGCATAATGTATTGATTTGACTTAAGTTTACCAACACGTTCTTCACGCGTGCGAGTTTTTATTTCATACTCTGGAACCACCACCTCCTTTTGAGGAAGCAAGGTATAAAATTCAAAATGCGGAGGTTTTGGCTTGTGCTCAACAAGTTCATTAACAGACGACGTTACCGTTGCCAGTTTTTCTGTTGAAAGTGCTGGCACTGTTGCCAGCGCCTTACCACCTGAAGACATTTTTAAAAACACCAAAAAAACCACAAAACCTAGGATTAAAAGCGTAATTAACAGCCATTTCCACAGCCCCACAGCCACTGTAGGCGTTTTTTTTGCTTTACGTTGAACGCGATTTTTGTAGTCTTTAGCCATAATTACATCGACTCTGGTGTCGAAATAGTCAGTAACCCAAGTCCATTTGCCAATACCTGCTTTACTGCACAAATAAGATTTAATCGTGCATCCCGCAGCATAGTATCGTCGACAAGAAACTGATGGGCGTTGTAATAGGTATGAAATTCATGGGCTAACTCACGCAAATATTGCGTTAACTGATGCGGCTCATACTGTGCTGCAGATCGCTCGATTACTTCTGGATAACGAGCTAATGTACCAATTAACGCCAATTCGTGCGTCTCTGTTAAACGAGCTAACTGTGCCATGCCTTGCTCACTATCTCTCACCCAGCCCTTTTCATCCAACTGCCGTAACACACTGCATACCCGCGCATACGCATATTGAACATAAAACACTGGGTTTTCATTTGTTTTAGAGGTGGCTAATTTTAAATCGAAATCAATGTGCTGATCTGATCTACGCATTACATAAAAAAATCGTGCAGCATCAATGCCCACCTCATTGCGCAACTGCCTCAAGGTTACAAACTCGCCTGAACGAGTCGACATCGATACTTTTTCTTTGCCACGCCACAGCGTCGCAAATTGCACTAATAACACGGTCAATTTAGCATCATCTGCACCCAAGGCACGCATTGCAGCTTTCACACGAGGAATATAACCATGATGATCGGCGCCCCAAATATCGATAATTTGCTCAAAGCCACGATCCAATTTATTCATGTGATAAGCAATATCGGAGGCAAAATAGGTGTGTTGACCATTTTCCCGCACAACCACTCGATCTTTTTCATCACCCAACTGACTAGATGCAAACCAAACAGCGCCTTCCTGTTCATATAAAAATCCAGCACTACGTAAACGACTTAACGCTTGTTCAACTGAGCCATCCGTCAGGAGTTGACGCTCAGAGAACCAGCACTCGTAGGCGACGCCAAACGCGAGTAAATCGTCTTTAATATCTGCCAAAATAGTTGCTAACCCTTCATTAAATACATGCACGTAAGCATCTAAGCCAAGCAATTCTTTAGCGCGCAAAATTAAGCCGTCGATATGCGCTTCTTTATCGCCTATTTGCCCACCCTCCTCAGCTTTAGATTCATCTAAAGGGATGCCCGCAAACACCTGCGCTGCAGAATGCTGATAGTCCTTGCCCGAAGCCTGCCAAATTTGCTGCGCAATCTCGCGTACATATTCGCCACGATAACCATTACTAGGGAAAACGAAATGCTCTCCACACTGCTCTAAGTAACGCAACCAGACACTGGTTGCCAATATATCCATTTGCCGCCCGGCATCGTTAACATAATATTCCCGATGAACCTCGTATCCGACCGCCTGCAATAAATTAGCCAATGCTGAACCATAAGCAGCGCCTCGACCATGCCCTACATGCAGCGGCCCCGTAGGATTTGCAGAAACAAACTCCACTTGAATCTTTTTCCCCACACCCACCGTGCTTAAGCCAAATGCAGTCGTTTGTTCATGAATTTGCTTAATTACTTGGAGATGCGCAAACGGATCGACAAAAAAATTAATGAAACCAGGCCCCGCTAACTCAACGTTTAGCACCATCTCGTCATTAGGTAACGCCGCGACAATATGCGCTGCTAATTGACGCGGTGGTAACTTTGCTGATTTTGCTAAGCTTAACGCCACACTGCAAGCAAAATCGCCATGCGCTGCATCTCGGCTTCGTTCGATGATAATCTGAACAACACTATCTTTTGGCAAGATAGCGTTTTCCTTCATATTTTCAATAGCGTGCGAGAGTAGTGCCGTTAATTTTTGTTTCATGCTTGAGTCGTTTGTCAGGTTTTTAAAAAGAAGTATTATCCATGAAAATCATCTGATTATCCATTCATTGAACAGAACAAACCACGACAAACAGAAATACTTACAAAAATAACTGCGCACTGTATTCACACTGACAGCCATCACACAACAACGATAACCGCTCATAAAACCAACAAGATTAACCCTATCTTGGATTACTCATGATCATCTAGTTAGCTATTTTTCTAGCACTGAAAATACCCACTTTACAGAATTAAGTGTGTTATCAAGCTGAGTTTTGCCCATTTGCTTGTTATAATACCAACGATTTTTAACTATCCCCCTTCTGTTTGAGAGATTTCATGATTCAAGGTAGTATCGTAGCGTTAATCACCCCAATGAATGAATCAGGTGATGTTGATAAAAAAAGTTTGGCCAAACTTGTTCAGTTTCACCTTGAGCAAGGCACTGATGCCTTGGTTGCTGTCGGTACCACCGGTGAATCTGCTACCTTAGATGAACAAGAGCACTGTGATGTTATTCATACCATTGTGCAATTAGTAAACGGAAAAATTCCCGTTATCGCTGGCACAGGAGCGAACTCAACCACTGAAGCCATTAATCTTACCCGTAAAGCAAAAGCAGCGGGAGCTGATGCCTGCTTAATTGTCACGCCGTATTACAACAAACCTACTCAACACGGACTTTTTCTTCACCATCAAGCAATCAATGATGCCGTTGATATTCCACAGATTCTTTACAACGTGCCAGGACGCACCGCCTGCGATATGCTGCCAGAAACCATTGGCAAATTAGCACACTTAAAAAATATTGTTGGCGTCAAAGAAGCCACAGGTGATTTATCCAGAATTGCTAAAATTAAAGCACTGAGTCCTCCTGATTTTGCTCTGTACACCGGTGATGATGCCACTAGCTGTGAATTTTGCTTACAAGGTGGCAATGGCTCAATTACTGTCACCGGCAATGTCGCGCCTAAATTAGTGCATGAAATGATCACCGCTGCAATGCGCGGCGATAAAGAACACGCCCAACACCTTGATCACCAATTATTAGGCCTGCACAGCGCCTTGTTTATACAATCCAACCCCATTCCTGTTAAATGGGCGGTGGCTGAAATGGGCTTTATTGCGCACGGCATTCGTCTCCCCTTAACCTGGTTAACAGAAGAGTGCTACGCCACAGTGAGAGAAGCGATGCGCCAAGCCGGAGTGCTGCTATGAAAGCCTTAGCGCCTCTTATCATACTTCTTGCTAGCACCCTTTTACCTGGCTGTAGCTACATTAAAAACTGGTTTCCTGACAAAGAAAAAGACTACCAATACACCGTAGAAATTCCAGAATTGGTACTCCCTGATAATCTTAATGCACCGCTCTCCCCACTAATACCAAGACCTGCTGAAATTCGCCCTGCAACACCGGAGCGAATGCCAAATGATGCCACCCCATCAACAGCCACCTCACAATCTTCTGAAAACTCTATCATTGCTCCTACTGAAGCGCCCCCGTCAACGCAGACCGAAACAGCCCAACACATCACCGCAAGTATTGATAAAACGTCTACTCAGGAACCCATATTGCGCCTAAATGTGCGTTTTAATACGGCATGGCGAGCCTTAGATAAAGCCTTAAGCCGACATTCTTTTGAAGTGACTCAACGCAATAAAGCAGAAAAAAACCTTACCATCCACTATGATCCTACTGAGAAAAAATTAGAAGATGGTTCCTTTTGGAATGAACTGACCTTTATTTTTCATGGCTTTGGCAGCGACGAGCACACCTATGTTCTGCAGCTTTCAGAAATTTTAGAGCAGACCCAAATACAGGTATTAAATGACCAAAAGCAAGCCGTCACTGATGAAGATGCAGTGCATTTTCTACACCAACTACAGCACAGTATTGCTTCAGATACACCATAATTCCAGTGCTACGCTAAGCTTAGCTCACCCCACTCACGAACTCAAGGCAGCGACCATCGCTGCCATAAGTGACAAACTTAATTGATGACCATGTTAAAAATTTTCGGAACGCCTACTTTTTCTCGCTTTCGTCTTGATGCCTTAATGCGTCGACTGCAAACTATTGAGCCACGCTTAACTGCAATTACCGCTCGATATGTTCATTTCATTGACGTAAGCACTGAATTAAACGAAGCAGATACAGCAGTTTTAAACAATTTATTAAGCTATGGTGAGCTCAACCACCCCCACACAGACTTAGCGGCTTCAGCACACACCGTCTTAGTTTTACCCCGTACCGGCACTCAATCGCCCTGGTCCAGTAAAGCCACTGACATTGCCAAACGTTGCGGTTTAGATGCTGTGCACCGTATTGAACGTGGCATACATTACCAATTGCTCTGCGAGCAACCACTGTCAAGCCAGCTTATTGCGTTATTGCATGATCGCATGACCCAAACCGTTCTACTCAACACGGAAGCGCCCGAATTATTTAATGAACACCCTGCTCGTCCCTTGCAACGCATTGCATTAATAGAACAAGGTCGTCCCGCCTTAGAGCAAGCTAATGTAGACTTAGGGTTGGCTTTATCCGATGATGAAATTGATTACCTCACCATAGGCTTTCAGTTTTTGGCAAGAAATCCAACAGATGTTGAATTAATGATGTTTGCTCAAGCCAACTCTGAACATTGTCGTCATAAAATTTTCAACGCCCAATGGACTATCGATGGCGAGCAGCAAAATCAAACCTTATTTGGCATGATTCGTCATACCCATCAGCAACACCCCAAAGGCGTACTCTCCGCTTACAATGACAATGCCGCCGTCATGGCCGGCCCTACGCAACGCATGTTTTTGCGTGACCCAACTTCAGGCGAATACCACTACACTGAAGAAGCCATTCATATTTTAATGAAAGTGGAAACGCATAATCATCCCACCGCAATTTCTCCCTTTCCAGGAGCCGCCACTGGCTCGGGCGGTGAAATACGTGACGAAGGCGCAACGGGTCGTGGCTCTCAAACGAAAGCAGGCTTAACTGGATTTTCTGTCTCTCATTTACATATTCCTGACTTTAGCCAAGCATGGGAAACCACTATTGGCAAACCTGAACGCATTGCCTCCGCCCTAGACATCATGCTGGAAGGTCCCTTAGGTGGTGCAGCGTTTAACAATGAATTTGGACGTCCCACTATTGCCGGCTATTTTCGCAGCTTTGAATACGCCAACCCCAACCATGCCAACACCTACCATGGCTATCACAAACCCATTATGTTAGCGGGCGGCATGGGCAATATTCGGCCGATGTTAATTCAAAAAGAGCCCATTCCAGCGGGTGCATTAATTATCATTTTAGGCGGCCCAGCCATGTTAATAGGACTTGGCGGAGGCGCGGCCTCCTCGCAAAGCTCTGGACTTGGCTCTGAAGCGCTGGACTTTGCCTCAGTGCAACGCGAAAATCCTGAAATGCAACGCCGTTGCCAAGAAGTTATCAACCAGTGCAATGCATTAGGTGCTAACTCCCCGATTATTTCTATTCATGATATTGGTGCAGGCGGCTTATCCAATGCCGTACCAGAAATCATTCATGACGCTAAACGCGGTGGCTGTTTTGAACTGCGTAACATTAACAATGCTGACCTTAGCATGACGCCCATGCAAATTTGGTGCAATGAAGCCCAAGAACGCTATGTCATTGCTATTAATCCAGATGCGCTAAGCTTATTTGACAGTTTTTGCCAACGCGAACACTGCTTATATGCCGTAATTGGTAACGTTACAGAAGCCGAACACTTACTGCTCAACGACAGCTTACTTGATGAACAACCTGTGGATATTCCCATGACGGTGTTATTTGGTAAACCACCTAAAATGCATCGCCACGCTCGTCGCCTCGCGCCCCAGCTTTCGCCGTTAACATTACACAACATTAACCTAACTGAAGCCATTCAGCGAATATTGAGTTTCCCAACGGTCGCAGACAAAAGCTTTTTAATTCATATCGGTGATCGCTCAGTAACAGGTTTAGTTGCCCGCGACCAAATGGTCGGTCCTTGGCAAATTCCCGTTGCTGATGTTGGCGTAACGGCCTCTGGTTTTTATGCGTACACCGGTGAAGCCATGGCGCTTGGTGAACGCTCGCCCATCGCACTCATCAATGCCCCAGCCTCAGGTAGAATGGCTATTGCAGAAGCCATTACTAACATTGCCGCAGCGCGCATTGATGCGCTGAGTGACATTAAATTATCTGCTAACTGGATGGCCGCTGCTGGCACAGAAGGTGAAGATGCGGCCTTGTTTGATACGGTACGCGCAATTGGATTAGATTTGTGCCCTGCCCTAGGGCTTGCCATTCCAGTCGGTAAAGATTCTTTATCAATGAAGACACTGTGGCAAGAACACGACCAACAACACACCATGACCGCACCCTTGTCCTTACTTGTCACGGCATTTGCACCGGTGTTAGATATTCGCAAAACACTCACGCCACAATTACGAGCAGTGGCAGACAGTGTTTTACTATTAATTGATTTAAGTGGTAATAAACAACGCTTAGGCGGCTCAGTGCTTGCACATGTGTATGGGCAATTGGGTAATACCTGCCCAGACTTAGACGACCCTGCGTTACTGCGTGGATTTTTTGAAACACTTCAAACCCTTAATCATCAAGACTATTTATTAGCCTATCATGATCGCTCCGATGGCGGCTTATTAGCGACTGTTGCAGAAATGCTGTTTGCCGGTCGTCAAGGCGTTAATCTTAAGCTTGATTGCCTAGGCATTGACCCCTTAGCAGCACTAGGCAACGAAGAGTTAGGCGCGGTCATTCAAGTACGCAAAGAACATTGCCAAGCAGTTATCAACGCCTTTATTCACGCAGGATTAAGTGATTGTGTGTTTGAAATTGGTCAACTATTAACGACTCAAGAACTGACTATTCATCATGCAGGTGTGGTTATTTATTCAGCACATCGCGCTGAACTTCAAACATACTGGTCTGAAGTCAGTTACCGAATGCAAGCCTTACGCGACAATCCTGAATGTGCTAAACAAGAATATGAGCATATTAATGATAATAACGATCCCGGCTTGCAGCTGTCCTTAAGCTTTGCACCAACACAATGGGAGCAGGATATTTCTGCGCTTAACCTAAGCCTTCGTCCCAAAATAGCCATCTTGCGCGAACAAGGCATTAATGGTCATGTAGAAATGGCTGCGGCCTTTGATCGTGCAGGCTTTACCTGCATTGATGTCCATTTAAGCGACATTATTAGCGGCCGAGTAAGTCTCAAGGCGTTTATTGGCTTAGCTGCCTGTGGAGGCTTTTCTTTTGGCGACGTCTTAGGTGCAGGCGGTGGCTGGGCAAAATCCATTTTATATAATCCCTTAGCACGCACTGAGTTTTCGCACTTCTTTAATCGTCCCGACACTTTTGCGTTAGGTGTGTGCAATGGCTGTCAAATGCTAGCGGGCTTAAAAGAAATTATACCTGGCACTGAACACTGGCCACGTTTTGTAAAAAATCACTCAGAACAATTTGAAGCACGCGTAGTCATGGTTGAAGTACAAGCCTCGCCCTCTATTTTCTTCAAAGACATGGCTGGCTCAAAACTTCCTGTCGTGATTGCGCATGGCGAAGGTCGGGCTGAATTTTCTTGTGCACCAGAACAAATCCTAGCAGAACAGCTTGCTAGCTTATGTTACATAGATAATTATGGTGAAAAAACCACACGCTTCCCTGCAAATCCAAACGGCTCGGCCTTTGGCATTACCGGCCTAACAAGCCAAGATGGTCGCTTTACCATCATGATGCCACACCCAGAACGATGCTTTAGGCAGGTACAAAACTCATGGTATCCTCAGCATACCGAGGAACATGGCGCGTGGATGCAACTTTTTACTAATGCACGCCGATGGGTTAATTAAAATCGTTCAGCCTGAGAACACTGAAATACACAAACGTCTCACGTTTAGGCTATACTGAAGCCGTATTTCATCATGAGCTAAATACTTACAAATCACCTTAAAACAAGTGAATTCAATGACTTATCAAAGAATTATCAAGGGACTAATAGCTATTGGCATTTTCATCATGATTATCATGCCAGGTTATATATTTGAGCTACTAATAGAATTTTTTCATCTTTTCTTAGAATTATTCATTGAATTTCTGGATATATGTTTTGAATGGATAGAATCTACCTTAGATCATTTAGTAGAGCATCTTTTTGAAACAGATTTACACGATACACAAATCATTGTCTTCTATATTCTCATGACGGTGTTGGCAATCGTGTTATATCGCTTATATTTATTTTTGCCTAAAGTAGTTAAACGAATCTATCAAAATATCCTTGTCTATTTTACTCGTCAAAAAATACGTTTACTGATCTTCTGGGAAGAACAAAGCCTACTAGGAAAAATAAAATACATCTCTCTAAGCGTAGGTGTCCTTTATATTTGGCTTGTTCTCTCGGTTTAACTCACCCACTTTTTTAACTTGTAACAAACCTCATTGCGCAACAACAAGATTAAACTATTCTGTAAGGTTTACATGACCACTAAAGCAACGTTACCGAATCCCCCCAACCTTCTCAATTAAGCTTTTTAAAGCGAGCACTCACCTTTGTGTTTTTAGTTACTTTCACAGAACAACGCTGCAGCGCTGAAGAAGAACACCCCGCCCACCCTGTCAACGCATAGCCACTCACAGGAAACGCAGTTAATATTACCTCTGTCCCAGCACTATACCTTGTACTGCAACTGAAGCCGCAATCAATATTTCCGACATCACTGCTAATTTTCCCTAAGCCAAGAACACTAACACTAAGCGTATACTCGGGAATGGGATTAAATATTGCTTTTACCGTTGTTATTTTAGTCAGTAAATTTACCGTACAGCTAGCCGTCTTTGATGAACACCCAAGCCAACGTGAAAATAAATAGCCGCTATCTGGCGTTGCTGTTAACGTAACAGACGTTTTTTTGGCAAATACGTTAGAACAAATACTGCCACAATTTATTCCTGAAGCAATACTACTAATACTCCCATTACCCACGTTAATCACCTTGAGAATACTGTCATTCATTACCGTAATGCGTTGCGTGCGTTGAAACGCTGCGTGATAACTCACATCCCCTGCTTGCTCCGCGACAATTGTACAGATGCCAGCACTTACCCCCGTGACCATAGCGTTTGCAACGGTACAAACTGACAGCGTAACACTGCTGTAAACAGGGCTTAATCCTGAACTTGCTGTGGCAGAAATAACACCTGTACCGCCCACTGTTAACGCGGGTGCAGTGCCAAAACTATGCGTTTGGGTATTTTTCTCAAGCGTAAAACTTTGTGTGACTGAAGGCGCAGCCTGATACTGATCATCCATTTCTTGCTCCGCGACAATTGTACAGATGCCAGCACTTACCCCCGTGACCATAGCGTTTGCAACGGTACAAACTGAGGGCGTAACACTGCTGTAAACAGGGCCTAATCCTGAACTTGCTGTGGCAGAAATGCCACCTGTACCGCCCACCGTTAACGTGGGTGCAGTGCCAAAACTACGCGTTTGAGTATTTTTCTCAAGCGTAAAACTT
>QYQN01000032.1 GCA_007280895.1 Methylococcaceae bacterium | reverse complement strand
TTTTAAAATCAAATCTAGCCATATTCGTGTAGCACGTCCATTACCTTCGCGGAAAGGGTGAGCGATATTCATTTCTACGTATTTCTCAATGATTTGATTAAAATTGCTTTGCGGCATATTACTGATGTGTACTAAAGAATGAGTGTAGAGCCTAATTTGCTTAAATCTTGTTCTGTCATTGTGTTATTTTTCCCTTAACATCTTGCTTTTCTGCTAATTTCTCAATCATTACTATCGCATTTTTACTGAAAAATTTTTCACACCTAAACGGTTAAAATCATCTGAATTATTCGTAACAACTGTTAAGTTATTTATTAAAGCCGTTGCGGCAATGATGGCATCAGGTGTTTTTGTTTTAAATCGTTGTCTTAATGCAATTGTTTGTTCTGCAATTTCTTCGTCCAGTTCAAACACATTCGCATAACTAATAAATTCCTTCGCCTTAGAATATAGGCTTTCATCTGCTAAAAATTCCCCCCAACCCAAAAATTAAATTTTGGTGATGATAGAAATGTTAAAACTGTTTGTGATAATTTCGTGGAGTTTTTCATCTTCTGTTAAGCCATTGAAGTAATAAATAACCACGTTCGTATCAATCAAGTACGCCATCAATTCCATCCTTCACGTTCAGTTATCAAATAATCATCAATCGTTTGTTTAGTTTGATTGGCGATTCCAAAATAACGACGCGAATCAAAAGCAGTCGTGCTTTTTTGTTTTGGTTGCATAACAATCTCATTTTCTTGCGCGAGTTGTTGCAAAACAATTTGCATCAGTTTTAATTTATCAGCGTAAGACAGTGTTATTACAGAAGGTAATAATTCAGAAATTGACATATTTGTATCTCCTATTCATTTGACGATGGAAAAAGCCCCTGCATCAAACCTTTTTTATGCAGTTTAAGTGCGTCACATTTTTTAACTTGGGCATTGATAAGTTCATCAAGCGATGAAAGGCAATCAGCTATTTGGATTTGTTCTTTTAACGATGTATTAGGCAATACCGTTTTATAAACAATATCACTGCTAATGTTTTGAACAATTCCTCCCGCTGAAAATTTATTGTATTGGTTTTGCATATACTCAGAATTGAGTAATTGAAGTAAAAACCGTTTGTCAAAATGTTCTTCATAATCTCGTAGAGCAAACCATCCATCATAAATACATCCAGCAATTGCAACCTGATATGTTTTTCCATAACTCATTGAGTTAGCTAATATCAACTCGCCTACATTTACTTTTCTTGATTTTTTTGCGCCCTCAGGTGTTATTTTTTCTTCAACTTGATTTATGACAAAATTGTTAGCGTGTTTTGCATCGCCAATTTTTATCCAATTCACGCCACTACTTTCATTTGTTAAATAGTCTTGAATTGGACGAGGTGAGCTTCCTCTAAACAACACAATATATTTTGAAAATTCTTCGAGAACCCACTCTCCCGAATCCAAAAACTCAGGAAAACGCAATTTAGGCTCTAAACCTTTTTCTACTTCCTCATTCATACGCCGCTAATCCTGAAATTTCACGCCCTTGAGCGAGTTTGTTTAACATCGGTACTAACTTAGTTATTCTGCGCAGCATTACGCTTCGCCTAGCACTGTTTTTAAATCAAAAAAATGTGTGCCTACAAAACGTAAAAAATGCTCCTTTCCTGCTAATGTTAGTGGAATTTCTACCGAAGAGACCCCTTCTGGAGAGGTATATTCAAGAAGTAAATTGCGGAGTTCGTTATCTTCAATGGCACGAGCATGTTGGTACATCGCGGCGCAGGTGGGACAGAGTGCCAAGCGGTTTTCGATGTAGTGATTTTTCACTTTTTTAATGCACTGTACTGCTTCAAAATAATAGGCATCGTCGATTTTGAAAGGCATTTCTTGTTGGCAGTATTGGCAGACCAGTTCGCGATTGGCGTTGGTGTATTTGGCGCGTAGGTAGGCTTTGGCTTCGGCAGTCACCGTAGCAATATCTTGCTGGATGGAACGCTCGCGCATTACGCTTTCTTTGCTGGGGGCATTTTCACTGCGTTCTAAGATGTTTTTTCGACGACGTTCGGGGTCGGGTAAGGATTCTTCAGGTTGTTCGGGTGGCTTACGCCGATCAACCATTACCATTGCGCGTAATTTATCAATCCCTCCTAATTCTTCAGTGAGCCGTGCCGCTTCTTCTGCTGCATAAGCAGAATCAAAACCTAGTTCTTTAGCAGTTGAATTTTTTTGTTCTTCATTTCGTTTTAGTTCTTGTTGCCGTTCCAGTCCTTCGCGGTCTTGATGTTGTTTAAGCGAATCGTCCCTCTGTTTTACATCCCTTGCATTTTTACCAAACTCGATTTTAGTCAATAAGCCATTGCCGTCATTAAACGGAAAATCAGGGCGCAAAGCCTCATGAATCATTGCCCGCGGCGTGCAAAATTCGTCTGCGGTATTGGGTATCCAAGCATGATTTTTTAAATGGCAAACAAGTTGGGATTCGACGCTTGTTTCACGCAATTGCTTGTTAGGCATAAATTTTGCTGCCCCATAATCAGCCTTAGCATGGATAAGAGCATTCCAAACAAGTTTGCTGGCGGCAATCGTTTCGGCATCCAGATACTTTTTAATATCTGGAATTAAATAATCTTTGGCACTTCCTGTATCACGTCGCCATTGACAGCGTGGCGTTTTAGGATTTTTCTTTGCCTCGTCTCCGTGTAGTTCAATTATTTCCAATTTGTGCATTACTCCAATAGATTTGGCAAATTCGACAAAATCCTTTAACTCGTCTTCATCTAAATTTTCTGAATAACCTGACCAAATAGTTTTTTTCTGGTGTATTTCCTCTAATTCTGCCAATCCAGACTCAAAAAGTGGGCTATCTAAACAAATATCTGTAGCTTTCTGCCAATTGAGCTTGTCATTTGATGTAGCCAATAAAAAACTGTGTTCTTGAAAAAGTGTTTTTTCTTCTGGATTTTTCTTCCAATAATTAATGAACTGTTTGATGTCTTCGTAATGATTATCGTCTATTTGCTTCGGTGGCGATTGATAACGTTTTAAGCGCAATTCGATTGCCACTTTAGCATTAAACGGTTTAACGCCTATGTTTTGGAGAAAGGTTTTTGCGGGTTGGTTAATATCATCGAATGCGTTGCCTTTGGCATAGACGGCAAGTTTCACAATATCAATATCAGCGGGCGGCGAAATACTTTTATCCTCTGGTGCAAAATAGGCTTGACTGGCAATGACGTGCTTCACGCCTTGCTCTGCATCAACACGGACAAGCTGAAATGATAGTCCAGCCCAGTTTGTTTTTTGCCAATTTTGTAAACGTGCTTGACTTTTGTCATGGCTTTCTTTGGCTTCGTTTAGCAAAATGTAAAATCGCATCATCCAGTTATCATCTTTTTTCGCGAGCCATAATTCGATTTTTTCTTTATCGACTGGTTTAAAAATCGTTGATAACTGTTCCAAATCCCATCTATCAATTCCCAAACTATCCAGAAAATTGTCTTCTCGTTGATTTATTTGAGGTGGATTCGCTACCCATAAAGGCATTTCATCATTCGTCAGTAACGATAAATCTTCATCATCGATAACGCCAGCAATTTTGGCAGGTCCGCGGTAAAGTGCGTCTGCTTTCGCATGACTTCCACTTCTTGTTGGCGTAAGAGCCTGATTTTTAAATGCGTCAACAATTGCTTGGCGTATTGGTTCGTAAAACTTCGCTAAAGAATCTCGCGGATTGGGCAACACCGCTAAAAAACTCATGGTTAGCATGCCTTGATCACGAATCATAGTCAGCGATTCAACAATCAATTCGGCAAGATGGTCTCGCAGTTGTTCGTTATCGTTGCAATCTCTCACGCTGTCACGCGCCACCGTGGAGGCGAATGGCGCATGAATATGAAAACGTAGTTTTGAGGTTTCTTTTTCGGCAGGAAAATAAATAGACACCTGTCCGCCGTGCTCAACAGACACAATTTTCCAGTCCGTTTTTTCTTTATTTTTGTCTGTGGTCTGTTCAAGCTGGTAAGCAATTGCAATGCGGCAAATCTTTGTGTTGCCATTTTCATCGTTCACCTCAACATCTTTATGAAAAGGCAGCCAATGTGAAATCTCCTTTTCGCTATATGGTTTGTTGGTGTGTATTTCAATACGTCCGCTCTCATAAGGGATGCGCTCTAACGACCCTTTCGAACCATCTGGCAAGGTATAGTCAATTTTTCGGATATGACTTAAAAACAGCAAGCTATTGTCGCCTAAGGCTTGCAGGCCTTTTTTAATATCTTTCATTGCCGTAACAGCAGATTTTTTTGGATTATCAAAGGGAAATAAAAAACACGTTTGGTTTATCTCACTTGTTGTCCTTGTAACACCTTCAATATCAGGCACCACCAAATCATGAATGCGAAAATGAAAATCACCTGAATGAATTTCTGGTGTTTTGGTGTAGGCAAAGACGGCTTTAAACCCTACGCCAAACTTGCCAATACTGGTGGCGTCGTCGCGTTTGGTGCTGTTACCTATACTGGTGATGGATTCAACATCCTTAAACGTAAACAGCCGTTCACCATTGTGGGTAAATTTTACGGAAGAATTAGTTAATATAAACTGCACTTCGCTTGCTTGCGGATCTTCGGCATTTTGCAGCAGTTCATAAATAAAGTGAGCGTTATCTGGGTAAAGCTCGGTCAGCAAGCGATTGATACCTTCATCAAAGCCATTGTCTCGATTGGCTTTCACCCAGTCCGAACGTTTTTTCTTTAATGCTTCTAATTCTCCACTCATTGCTACTCCTCAATTATTAAAATCCCAAACGTCACCGCCTCTGCCAATATATCCGCCTGCTGTGCCGCTTGTTCCAATTCTTGTTTATGATGTTGATAATCTCGCTCTGCTGCGTCCATTTGCGCGCTTCTCATGCGCTGGATTTTGTCACTGGGATTCGCATCGTGTTGTTCTTGCACTAACGCCATTCTCGCCGTGTGAGTGGTTTTTAACGAGTCCAGACGGGCGCGGGCGTGTTGTTGCACATGTTCGATATGAGTAGCACGGGCATCCTGCCAAAGCTGGTAGTGGTTTTGTTCTAGCCTATTTTCTTGCTCGTTGCTAATGGTTTGGATGTCAGTGTCCAGTGACTGCGCTGATTCCAGCACCGTCAGCATCTGCGCTGTCAGTTGGGGTGTAGTCGCTATCGGTTGAAAGGTAAAGTCTTCTTTTAAGCCGCGTTTTTGCCAGCGATAAATTGCGTAAGGATACTGACCTTGTGGCAAAGAATCGCTGCTAACGGTTAGATTGCAGAGTAAGGGCGTTGTCGGCTCAAGTGCTTGCGAGGCTTGTTGTGCCAGCGGATGATTGGGCGTTATAAAGTGCAGTGCACGTTGCTCGGCAGCGGTTTGTTGGCTGAAGGTTAATGCCAGATAAGGATCATTGCCTTTTAGCCAGTGCGTCCATGTTTGCACTACTTCACTGTTAAGTTTAAGTTTTTGGAGATTCGTCAGCAATTTTTCCCGAATGTCCTGACCGATTTGCAAGGTCGTAACGGGCTTTTGTCCCAGCGATGCTGGAATATTGTTAGCCCCTAACTGGTGCAGATAATGACTAATTAAATTTGCTAACATAACTGGAGTCAGCCAAAAGCTGGACGCTTGCTTTATCATGTCTTCATCATGCTGTGGCTGACTTAGTCCAAACAATTTACTTTGCTCTTCTTCAAGTTTGGCTTGTTCTTGTAGCGCACGAATTTCATTGTCGCTAAGTTGTTGTAAACGGTTTGCTTGTTCTTCAGCGGTCAAGGTGAAATTTTCGGCGATGTTTTTAATTTCTTTGGTCAGTCTGCCAAGAATTTCCTCGCTACCGCCTAAGGCTTGTTGAAATAAGCCAATGCGTAGTAAGCACCTTTCGTAAATATCGGCATCGACTGTTCCTGGCGTGATAAAGTTGTAAATTACTACACTGGGGCTTTGTTGCCCATAACGGTCGATACGACCAATGCGTTGCTCGACGCGCATGGGATTCCAAGGCAGATCATAATTTACTAATGCGTCACAAAATTGGTAATCCAAACCTTCACACCCCACTTCTGAAGATAACAACACGTCTAAAGCTTGTGGATCGGCTTTGGGTTTGCCGAAGCGGTCACGTAAATCACGACGTTCGTCGTCGGGAATTTGCCCGTTAATCAGTCCGACGCGGACATGGGCGTATTGAAGCTTATTGTATAAGTATTCCCAGGTATGGCGGAAGCTGGTAAATACCAATAGTTTGTTATTAGGCAATGCTTGTTTGTCAGTAATCACTTGCAAGAAGGCTTGCAATTTGGGGTCTTCGCCTTGAGTAAGTTGGTTGGCGCGTTTGATGATAACATCAATATCTGTGCGAAATTCAGCAAGAAGTGCACTGGCTGAATCAATCTGCGCTTCGTCTTCAATATCGCTTAGTTCCAGTTGGGCAAAATGGCGATTGAGTATGGCATGCAGCATTGGCGCTAACCCAAACACGCAACTAGAAATTTGCCTGCGTACCGTGGATAGCATAAATTTAAGGTTGATGTCACCGTGTCGTTGGGTGAGCATTCGAGCCAGTAAATCGACTAAATCACTGTGCAACGCAGCTTGTTGGGGCGTAAAGTCTACCGTCACCGTTTCTGGTTTGCGTAAGGTAAACGTGGTGCCAATATCACGCCGTCGAGTACGGTTGATAAACGGTGCAAAGGTGATTAATTCTTCTATTTGCCGAATGAGTGCCAATCGAGTTTCAGGACGATCGTCATCATTAAGTAATACATCACAGACTTGTTGCATGCGCGGATCGTTAATTAGTACGCCACGTCCCCACGCAGTTGCTAATGCGTTGTCAATTTCAGTGATTGCACACACTTTCCAATCGACAGTGGCGGTACGAGCTGCCGCAATCGCCGCGTTTAAATGAGGATTGGGAGCTGCCATTTGCTGGAAAGCTTGCTTGTTGGTAATAACATCTGGGCGTAACAAATTAAGCAAATTGTATAAATCATGATCGCCCATTTGAATAGGCGTGGCTGACAAGAGCAGAACCGCTTCGGCGTTATCGCAAAAATAACGCACATTGCGATATGCCCACGTGTCCGTATTACGAATAGTATGGGCTTCATCGACGATGACTAAATCGAACACGGGTGGTGGCTCAAGTTCCAGCAAGCCACGCTGTTTATTTTTACCATGTAAAAGGCTTTCGTCCAGCAGTGAATACGGCAAAATTGCTCGTGCATATTTTTGTGGCCAAATGCCGTCCAGATGGGTTTCATCAAGACAGTAACGCAACGCCGCGCCGTCCAGATGTTCAAAACGTTCATCAAAACGCTTCATTTCTTGTTGCCATTTGCGCTCGGCGACTAATGCTTTAGGACAAATCACTAACACTGATTTGGTGTCGCGCCGTGCTTGCAGTTCTTTTAAAATCAAGCCTGCTTCGATGGTTTTACCCACGCCCACTTCATCAGCTATTAGCATTCTGGGGCGATCAGCTTGGATCAGTTTAAGAACTGGGCGGAATTGGTACGGCACAAAATTAATTCGGGAAGCAAATAGCGAATATAAATGTGTGGTGCTGGGATGGCGCAATTGCAAGGCGGTCATGGCGGCATGCAAGCCGGCAGGCGTTATTGGTTTGCGTGTTAGTGTGCTATTAACAGCGGTAAGCTGTGATTCATAATACGTGGCATTAACTCCGTCGTGGAAAACCTGATAACGATTTTCTTGACCAGTGGGCAACACGTTGCTAATTGCCCCTATTTTATTCGCATCCACCTTTAGGCAAACTATGTCACCTAGCTTAAAAAAGTGTGGACTTGCTGTTTCTTCAGGGCTGTGTTGCTGGGGAGCGTCTACTTCAGCTAAGGCGATTTTTTTTAGGAGTTGTCTTTTATGCTGAGTGACTTTATCAAGTGTTTCAGTATCTGCACCCAAAACGAGTAAGAGTCTTTCTATGGTGTCGATATCGCGGTAAATCATGTCATCAGGCAATCCACCAGCAGGTGCATGTGCCCAGCGATTGCGTATAGATTGCGCTTCTTTTAACCAATTTCTAGCCTCTTTACCAAAATGACACAGATTGGCAAGTTCATACCAATTTTGATCTATCACCCTAAGCAATGCCGATAGGTCAAGCTGATCCAATGCGTTATTGGGCAAATTTTGTGCAAACGATTGTTGCTGATAGGTTAGTTTTTCTAACACTAATAAGCGCCACCAGTTAGGTTCTATCTGAGGCAATGAGCGATTAAGTAGAGTATTCAACTGAACGTTAAGGAGGCTAAGCATATCCATTTTTATTGGCTAAATAGTTGCAGAAGTAAAATGTTTTAACGCATTCACTATTAAAAGTCACTTTGAATTTAGCCTAAACAAGGCTAATGCTGTTCTTCAACGCTAAGCAAGGTGTATATTTAATGAACCACAACATTTTTATTCCCCTACTTTTTAAACATTTTCACCAGCAATCAAGCCATTACCCACTTGTCCA
>QYQN01000116.1 GCA_007280895.1 Methylococcaceae bacterium | reverse complement strand
TGAGTATGGCTTTATTAAAGGTGAGCTAGGCGTAACGGATAGAACTTTAAAGGCTTTACAAGCCGGTATGAGTAAAGCTTTTTTTGAACAACGTAAATCCAGAATTAATAACAAATTACAGCAAACCTTGGCACAAGCCAGTGGCTCTTATTTGATTAGTGCGGTGGGTAAAAGACCGCTGACTAGGTATCAAATAAGTTTGAAAACTGAACAGATTAACTACATTAAATCCACTTAACAGGACAGATCAACTATGCAGGTTATTGAAGCAGAGTACACCATAGTGACACCGATGTTTATCGGTGGTGCTAATAAAGAAGATGCCCCAGACATTAGACCGCCTTCGGTTAAAGGCGCACTGCGTTTTTGGTGGCGAGCATTGCAGTGGGGCACTTGTTTAAACGACAAAAATCAAGATGTCAGTGCTGCGCTTAAAGCATTGCATCAACAAGAAGCTGAATTATTTGGTGCGGCGGCTAAAGAGGAGGCTTATGGACAGGGACTGTGTCGCATTAAATTAAAAAATATGCAGTCTAAGGGCATTGAACAAGGTTGGCCAACAAATAATGACGGAGGTGCAGGTTTTTTGGGTTTTGGTTTAGATGCTACTCAAGGAGGGGCGCCTCATCGTAAAGCCATTTCACAAGGTTCATTTACAGTGTGCTTAATGCTTAAATCAAAAATTAGTACTGAACAAATCAATCAGCTTAAAAATACTTTGGTTTTATGGGGCTTATTAGGTGGTTTAGGCAGTCGTTCTCGTCGAGGCTTTGGTTCAGTTGCTATTAAAAAATTAGCAGATCAAGATTTTGATTTTAAACAAGCAGCGGATTATTACAAAGGTATAAATGATTTATTAAAGACCACTGCTTTAGCTCCTGCAATCCCTTTGTTCACAGCGATTAATGAGGCTATGCAAATTGCTCAAGCAGGCCAACATAAAGAGTATAGACGATTGATGGATCAATTAGGTGGCAGCTATAAGTTGGCAAGACAAGAGGCAGGTAAAGGGCGGGCAAAAGCCCCCTTTGGCTTGCCCTTAGCCGGTAACCGAGGGGTAGCAGATGAAAGTCGGCGAAGTAGTCCTTTGTTAATGCACATTCACCCTATTGATAAAGAGTTTATTGCGATGGTTACTTTTATACCGGCAAAATTCCATCCAGATTATAAAGACAGCGACAGTATTTGTTTTTATAAAGCATTACAAGATTTTATGAATAAAGAAACGATGGTGAAGGTGTATCCATGAGTGAGCAATATTTTCATTTTACTTTAGGGCCGGTACAAAGCTTTGTGGCCCAGGCTCGTCGTACTCGTGACTTCTGGGCGGGTTCTTTTTTGTTGTCGTGGTTATCGGCTGTGGCTATGCAGGCGGTTATTAAACAAGACGGCAACATTATCTTTCCTATGGTGGATAAAGATTATCTGGACTGGTTGGAGCATAAAGGTACAGGTAATAAAGGCCCAAGTCAGGGCTGTGTACCGAATCGTTTTAAAGGCGGTTTGGCACAAGTGCCGGCGGATTTTAAGCCTGAGTTAGTGGTGGCGAGTATTCAATTAGCTTGGCAAGGTTTAGCAGACAAAGTTTGGCTACAAGATTTAAGTGCCTGTCCTGCCTTGACTCGAGCCATTTGGGATAGGCAAGTGCAGGACTTTTGGGAAGTGAGTTGGGCATTATCAAACGATAAAACCGAAAGTAATTTATTGGATAGACGTAAGAATTGGCGTAATTATTTACCACCTGAAGAAGCGGGTGTTAAGTGCATGATGATGGATGGCTGGCAAGAGTTATCAGGTATTGTCACTCCTAATATTAAAGGCTTAGATGCTTTTTGGGAGGATTTAAGAAAGCAAGGCAAGCTAGGCATAGCAACGGATTTACGTAGCCATGAATATCTATGTGCGATTGCTTTTATCAAACGGCGCTTTGCCCGTTGTTTTGCTGAGGTAAGTGTTGAAATGCCCGGCGCTTGGACTTTACACGGTTGGAAGGTGAATGCGTCTGTGCCTTCGGTGGCTTATATGGCGGCGGCACCTTGGTTGGCTAAAGTGTTAGCCGATGCACCGGAAGCAGAATTAAAAGTCTTTCATGATGCAGCAAAAAGATTAACACAAAGCTATGGTGAATTTGATACCCAACTTGCTTGTGTAAAGAACGTTTTAATCGAGCACAATAATAAAATACTGGCTTGGGATACCAAAAGCCTGGACGGTAATGTGTTTTTTGAGACAGCTTTAGATAATAAGAATATCTATGAGGATCAGAAACAAGCTCAGGTAGTTAAGCGGGCGCTTAAAAAGCTGTTGGCTAAAACGAATGAACTGAGATCAGGAAAAGCCTTAGAACCTGTGAGTCCGTTTTATGCCGTATTAATGATGGATGGTGATTCGCTGGGTAAACAAATGAGCGACACCCATAAGCAAGAGGCGATAAGCAAGGGCTTAGAAAAGTTTACTCAGGGTGTAGGTAAAGTTGTTGAAGAGCACAGTGGTTTCTTAATTTATGCCGGTGGTGATGATGTATTAGCGTTACTACCCTTAGAGCATGCGCTTAATTGTGCTTATGAGGTGCGCGTCCATTATGAGCATAGTTTTAAAGACTACCCAGACATTAAAACCACTATATCCGCTGCGATTGAATATGCCCATATCAAAATGCCGTTGGGTAAAGTCTTGGCTGATGCACATCATTTATTGGATGAGATTGCTAAGGACAAAACCGGACGAGATGCTGTGGCGGTTAGGGTGTGGAAACCCGGTGGACAACATTTAGAATGGGCAATGCCGTGGAAATATGCGGTTGTTGATGAGGTGGTGGTGATGGATAAGTTGGCTAAGGATTTTCAACAGGATCAACAAACTACGCCATTTTCAAATAGTTTCTTTTTTCATGTTGAAGAACGTTTTGCTATGTTGAATGAAGAGAGGCGGGGCGATAGTGATAAGGCTAGTAATAGTGAACCCGTATTTGATAAAGATACGATGACGGCATTAATTGCGGCAGATTATTTAAACTCTGGGGTTAATCAAGTCGGTAAAGAAAACAAAATTAATCTAAGTATGGCAAAAGCTCGTATAGAGCCTTTGTTGGCTCAATGTTTTGAAATCACTCGGCAGCTTGATGATAAGGATAAGGTTAGTTTTACTGAACCTAAGAAGCTAAATAGCAATGCCTTGCAATTGATACGATTTCTTGCCCAAAAAGGAGTAGAGCATGGCTAAGCCAAATAAGAAAAATAAGAAAAATAATCAAGGTGGTCGAGTTAATTACTCAAAGCAGAATCGACAAAAGGAAAAAGTTGTTGCTGCAAACGCGGTTGTCCCCTCATCAAAGAGTGTGAGCTTGGCTACCAATGAGTTAAACATAACGCTGACTGCCTATGACACTTGGTTCTTTAGAGAATCCCGCCCTCATGATGCGGTGGGTGCCAGTGAATTAAGCAGTCTGTTTCCACCGCCTATTCGAACGCTAGCTGGGGCGTTAAGAACCTTAATCGGTGATCAGTTAGAGATTGATTGGCAAACTTTACAAAGTGCAACTCAGCCTGATTTTGATTTTGTAACCGAGTTAGGTGATGCACAAAGTTTAGGTGACTTACAGTTAAACGGCCCGTGGATTAATATTGACGGACAGCGTTTATATCCTGCGCCCTTATACTTGATGCAAAAGGGCAATGAGCTTAAACGCTTAGCGCCGGGTAGTTCAGTGCGTTGTGATTTAGGCGCCGTGCGCTTGCCTGCGCTCCCTGATGGTAGCCAAGGTTTTAAGAATTTGGAACAACGCTGGATTACTGCCGAAAGTATGAGGCAGTGTTTAGAGGGTCATGTGCCTTCCGATACAATTTATAGTTCAGATGATTTGTTTAGCCATGAAGCACGCTTGGGTATTGCCCGTGATAATGCGACCCGCAGTGTTGAAGAGGGCAAGTTATATCAAACTCAACATTTACGTTTAAAAGAAGACGTGTCCGTAGGTTTATTGCTTAAGAATCTATCCACGGTTGCAAAAGATATTTTAACTCAGCCCAATACCTTATTACGGTTAGGGGGGGAGGGGCGTATGGCTGCACTTGAAGCCAGACAACAAGCCCAAGCCTTACCATTTGTAAACACGAACTCTAACGCAAAAGTTGAAGGCTTTTTATTACATTTTCTGTCGGCAGCCGATTTTGAGGGAAAGATGTTTCCTAGAGGCTTTGAAAAAACAACGTTTGAGGGTGTAACCGTGTGGGAAGGTGTCATTAATGCTATTGGCGTGCGCATTGTCTCAGCGGTGGTCGGTAAGGTTCATCGAGAAGGGGGCTGGGATATGCAAAAGCATCAACCCAGCCCAGTAAAAAGTTATATTCCTTCAGGTAGTGCTTGGTTTTGTCGGGCGATTGATTCTGAACTCATTTGGGGAACTTTACATGAACAATTACATGGACACTGTATTGGTGTTGATAGCGCTTATGGGCGTGGTCAAATTTTACTTGGCACTTGGCAAGATAACAAATAGTAAGGATTTAAGATGACAACAAAAAATGCACTGATAGGTCTTTGGGCACACGCAAGTATTCATGCGGGTGCGGGTAGTTCGGTTGATGGCGTTGATTTACCGATACAACGTGAGGGCCATAGCGCTTGGCCTTGTATCTTTGGTTCTTCTGTTAAAGGCGCTTTGCGGGCTAAAGCGGAAGATAAGCTGGGTAAAGATAATGCGAGTATTGCCTTTGTTTTTGGTCCAGATAGCAGTAGTGATAAAGCCTCAGAACATGCCGGCGCTTTATTAGTGAGTGATGCCAAATTATTATTGTTACCGGTGCGCTCTTTAACTAGCCATTTTAAATGGGTGACTTGTCCTGCTTTGTTGCACCGCTTGGTACGTGACGCACAGCGTTTAGGGCTTAAGTCGGTTCAGGATATTACATTACCGGATATTGCGGATGATGTTGCGCTGGTGGCTGGTCAAAATGCCGCGGATTTATTCTTAGAAGAATATCGTTTTAAAACTCAGTTTCATGATTTAAGTGGGTTGACTGCTTTAATTGATAAGTTAACAGGAGTTGCACAGGCTGATTTAACTGAACAATTAGTCATCGTGAGTAATAACCAATTTAATTATTTAGCCAAGTACGCTACCCCAGTGACCCCCCATATTGCTATTAATAATGAAACAAAAACCGTAAAGCCCGGCGCACTCTGGTATGAAGAAACACTACCACCTGAGACGGTTTTATATTTTGCACTGAGTGCGCAACGATGTAGAGCTAAAGATACCGATATAAAAGCCGAACAAATTTTAGCGTGTGTGACTCAAGAGTTATTTGGAGATTCGCCCTATTTACAAGTAGGCGGTAACGAAACGGTGGGTATGGGTTGGTGTAAAGTCACCGTAGTGGAGGCATGATCATGGCTTTAACGATACAGCAACAACGAGCCCAATTTGCTTTAAATTATGTTCAGAGATTATCAAAATCACTTGAAGCGGATGAACAAAAAGAATTTATTAGTTACGCTAGTGGTTTACCGGCGATGATTCACATGAATGGTTTGGGTCAGGCCATGGCTTTTTATAAATCAAAATCTATTAATAAAACCTCTGGCGCTTACAAGGCCTTATATCAACTGGTTTCTGAATGGCTATGTCAATCAGGTCAACCTTATCAGGATAAAAACAATGTGCTGGAGGGTATTACCCAATGCGATAGAGCACAGTATCAATTAGCGCAAGCAGAAGCCTTGGTGTTAATGAGTTGGGTTAAGAAGTTTGCAAAAGCCTTTTTAGC
>QYQN01000005.1 GCA_007280895.1 Methylococcaceae bacterium | reverse complement strand
TCTCGTATCACGAATTCAGTCACACACATCACTCGTAAAGCAATGCTGAGCAAGCGAAGCAATCCTTACTAAAATCCAGTTCGCGCAAGCCGACGACTTTCAGACAGGTGCTTAGTGTCATCAGGATTCCGGCCACCCAACCTTGTACTGAGTTCAAGCGATGATCGCCTTCGCTCAGGATATAGGCCAGCCAGGTGACCACCGTTTCGCCAAAACTCAGCCCTTGCCAGTTCCCGTGCATCGGAAAGTGCTTGTTCAGCAGCGGGGCTAGCTCAGTCTTCCTGAACACCATCTATTTCGCATATAGCTCGTCTCTTGACGCGCGTTCTCTAACGTTAGGCGATCCATATGTAGTTGATTTAATATCTGGTATTTGCCATGATTCCACGATACAACCTATATCGTTATTCGACATACTCAAACCATAAGCAACGGCTAAACGATAAAAATTATTAGAATCAAAGTGTTTTGGGATTGGTAACTGTTTATAACTAAATCCATACAATTTTCGCCCAGATTTGTAACCGTCTAAGCAGTCCTTAATTACCGTACTGTAGCTAGTCATTTGAGAACCACCGCCACAAATGAAAACAGAAATTATTTTATTCTTGCGATACGAAACTCTATCTAAATCCGATATTCGTTTGTCCCATGTTTCATTAAAAACAGTGCGAATTTGATTTTGAAATTCCTTTAAAAAATGATTGTGAGAAAAATTACTATCAGCCAATTTTAAAGAATCAAAATAATTCCCGCCCATTTCTAACAAAACAGATGCTTTAATTTCATTTTTTAGGCGATTACGCGAAGATTCGTTTAATTTTTTGTTGTCAGTTATTTTTTGTAAAAATTGATATTTTTGAAACTCAATCACACCGTTATGACTAACATTGACTGAAAACATTGGATATTTATCCATTCTGTTTTCTTTCATTAAATTAAACATCGCTATATCAGTTGTCATCGCGCCAATATCAATCAACAAATGCAAACCTTCTTCGCGTAATGGTGATTTTGCATACCCCGCTATCTCTGCAACAACCTCTGGAAATACCTCAACTGTATCAGGATGCGTTTCTATATTTTTTAACGTCGCCCGAACTGAATTAACGGTTACATTTTTATTTTTAATCGATAAATCCCAACCTGCTAGAACAGTTTTTTTGAAAAGTTCACATAAATTTTTATCATCGTAATTTTTTGATGGTATACCGCAATGAATTGTCCAAACAAAATGTTCGTTTTTATAAATATCACGGTATGTATTGAAAAAATAATAACGTACTTGTCGTAGTACGAGAGCAATATAAGCAACAGAAGCTTCAAGTGCTGATAATTCGCCGTATTCTGTTTTATAACTGCGATTTTCAACTAGATGTTTCTTTAAATTTTCTAATTTTTCACCGTTGGAAAAACTAAAAGTCTTTTTCTGTAAAAATATACTGGTTGGTTTTAAGTAAGCATTTTCAAGTTGTCCATCAAATTTAATAGGGTATTTTATGTTTCTGTTGTGGTCACCAATTACCACTTTTGTCGTAGATGAGCCAAGATCAAAACCAATAAATAATTCTGTTTCATTAGATTCATCATCTGTAAATTGTTGATTATTAAAATGTATAAATTTATTTTCTACTGAAACAGCATCATTTTTTGAAGACAATTTCCATTGTTCAAAATGATTTTTAATATCGTTAAATGTCTGTTGATAAAATGTAGCTTGCTCTTCGATTTCTTTTTTAATCGCTTGTTCGCGTAAATCCTCTTCTTGTTTTATTTCTTTTTGTTGTTTTTCATGAAATACGGTTTGCAGCATCATACCAAAACTACCGTTTTTTTTCTTATCGCTATTTTTTTTGATGCTCATTTTTTTCTAAAAAATATTAATAATGCCAATAACTAATTCATTGTGACTGTGACATAGTTTTTCTCGTTCAGAAATTTGGGCTAATTTTCGTTCTGCATTGTTTTTGATTTTATCTATTTTTCCTTGAGTCGCTTTTGCTAAAGACGATCTGCCATGTCGTTCATGCTCTTGCAAAATAGAAGAATACTTTTCAACTTCTTTTTTTTGGTGGGAGATAATAGTATTTTTCTGCACAGTGGCTCTATCTTCATTTTCATATTGCAATTGTTCAACGTATTCATTGTAGGCATCTTCGGTATTATCTTGGCAATGCTCCAATTGTTTGATTACCAATTGCCGGTCAATTGCATTTGTTGCTCCAAACCAATTTTCACTATTCGATGCTGCCTGAGTAACAAGTAATTCGGCATCATTTTCAGATAAAAATTTATCGCCTAATAATGGCTTTGCTGAGAAATAAACTTTTTCTATATCCCTTAAACCTCTTATTGACCAAACCTGACTATGAAAAACATAAACACCCGTTGGCAATTTAATTTGATTTGATGCTAATTTCACAGCAACAACCGAATGAAAATGCGTCAAACCATTTTTTAAATTTTGTTCAATGCTATGTGATACAAATCGCGTCAACGGATGAAATTGGCTAATGATTTCTAAAACGTGATGCTTATTTTTACCACTGACTTTATTTTCAAATTTACAGCATACAGGTTTGAAATCGTTAGAAACCAAATGCGTAAATCCTTCGAGTTGTTTTTGTTTTATAAATAAACTCAAATCAACTTTTGCCTTATCCGATAAGCGAATGTTAAATTTTAATTCTTCTGCATCCAATTGATTAAATTCACAACCCGTATAGTTTTTTTGCAAAAAATCTCTCACAAACTCCCAAATATCTTTTGCACTAATAAATCGATTTAGTTCTTTTGCCGTTTTAACGTGGTTTAAAATATAATCGCCGTGAGCCACTAAATTTACAGCTTCATCTTCTAATTTTTCGTCTTGTAATTTTCGATTAGCGATTGCTTGTTCAGTTTGTTCAATTCGTTTTTCTTCTTCGTCAGGTGTTAATTGTTGGCTGATAAGTTCATTCGTTAGTTCCCGAATTTCTTTACCTAAAACATCTTCTAAATCACCCAACGCATATTTAAAAATATCTAATCGTTCAAATAGTCGTTTATAAATTCGTGCGTCGATAGTGTCACTGTAAAACAAATTCCAAATAACAATCATCTTTGCCTTTTGACCCAAGCGATCAATACGTCCAATGCGTTGTTCAACTTTCATTGGATTCCAAGGTAAATCGTAATTAACTAGCACTCGACAAAATTGCAAATCAATCCCTTCACTTGCTACCTCTGACAACAATAATACTTTTGCAGTGCTGTCTCTGAATTCATCAATAAACTCTTGTTTATTGTCAGTCATGCCACCTACCAATTTACGGCATTCAATTCCATCCTGTTGCAAAGCATCTTGTAAATAGGCAAGCGTAGGACGGAAGTAAGCAAACAATATGATTTTTTCGGTTGGGTTTTGTTCAATAAATTCCTGCAATTTTTCTTTTAGGCGTTTGTATTTTGAATCAAATTTTTTTAATTCATTTAAGTCAAACTGACGAGACAAGCTCACCAATTCTTGAACTACGACACCCTTTTTATTTTCGTGACCATTTTCGTTTTCACTTTCACTTTCAAAACCTAAGTCTTCGTAATTTTGTTCATCATCAAAAGTTACGCCGATTTTTGCTCGCCATGCTTGTAAAGCAGCAGGCATAGAACTTGAAATTTGTCGTTGAGGTGTTGCGAGTAAAAAGCCATCGTGTGCAATTCCATTTTTAACGCAGTATTGCCGAATAAAATTTGTGACTTCATCATAAAACTGCTTTTCGGTTGACGTTGGTTCAATGTATTCAGCAACTACGCAACGTTCTGTACGCCATTCTTGAACATCCCTTTTTCGTGTTCGGCTAACCGCTTTACTCAACAAGTTAATGTTTTCTAAACGGCGAGCGAGTTGGCTACGAAAATCGTTATCGTGTAGTTGTTCAGTAGTGGGAATTTGAGCTAATAAGTTTTTGAGTTGGTGATTATTTTGAAGTAAATAATGTTGCTGGGCTTTTTTTAGCAAATTTACAAATTCTTGTTGAGAAATTTTGGTGCGTAGAATTTTATCTCGCGCTTCAATCAATGGCGCATTAGCTTGTAAAATATGGTCAAAAGCATATTCGTTATAAAAAGTTTCACCATCAACAAGCCGTAGCAATTGATATAAATCGGTATTTTTTAAGTTAATTGGCGTAGCAGATAAAAGCAAAATGTAATCGGTTACATTGCGTAAAATCCGCCCCAATTTTGAAGTCATACTTTCTGCATTTCTCAAATAATGGGCTTCATCAATGATGACTAAATCAAATAAAGGCTCTTCGTTTTCATGCTCATCTAAAAATCGAGCCAATTTAGACGCAGCATTTTTGGCTTCACTTTTCTTTTCCCATTCGCGCTGGGGTCTTAAACCTTGCATACTGGCAATCATAGCGAAGGGTTTTTTATTGACTTGCTGTTTTTTTAATTTGTCTAATACATCTTCTGCACCAACAATTTCAGCGTCAATTCCAAATCTGAGTTCTAATTCTGATTGCCATTTTTGACGTAACATTGCAGGACAAACAATCAATAAACGTTTAAAATCAAAACGACTGCGTAACTCTGTCCAAATTAACCCCGCTTCAATAGTTTTTCCTAAACCAACTTCATCGGCAATCAACAAGCCATTACTTACAGATTCTAAAAAATTTAAAACGGGTTTGAATTGATAGGAATAAAAGTCTGTGTTTGTCGTTCCCATGCTGTAAATTAAATCGGCTAGTCGCCCATTTAACCTAATATGCGTTAGCTGTGAACGCAAATCTTCAGCGTGACCAAATCGTCCTTTTTGCAATAGGGAAAAAGATGTTTCTTTAGTCTCTACAACTTCAAGAGCCGTTTCTAAATACGAGCTATTACTCCCGTCAATAAAATCAATTTCCCAACGAATACGTCCAGCTCGCTCTTGAAAATTTCCTGTTGTAAAGCCAATGCGACTTGGGTCGGCTTTTATACGAACTTTTGTTCCTTTTTCCATTTTCCATTTTCCATTTTCATTAATCAGGTAAATTTCTAATCTCAAATTTTATTTTTTCTTAAAATTTGAGGTGACAACTATTCTAACTCAGGGGGATACGTCCCGGTCTAATTTCTTCTTGGATAGCAAGTTTAGCTTCAGTTTCCAACCTAATGCGAATGTGGGATTGCTCATCAAATGGGCGGTTAAACATACAATTGTCTAAGTATATTTTCATTTTTTTAATTCAATTGAGAGCATTATCATGCCTCACTTCGTAGCGTAAAATCAGCCAAGAGTAGCTCATGTCCACGCGAAGCATTGACTCTACTCTTCAGTTCTTTGCCTGGCTTAAAGTGAATAGCCACTGAAGCCGGCAATGGCATTGATTCATCAGTCTTTGGATTACGAGCAGTCGGTGACATGTGCCTAAAGGCAAAAAGTGAATGACGCTAACGTACCTTTTTGCCCCATTAGTATTCAGACCTCTAACCGATTACGACGATCCCTTAGGTTTAAAATATCCCGTCGAGTCGTCTCTATGCCAGCACGCTTATTCAGTGCCACTATTCTTTTTGTTTTTAACGTTAAACGAAACGAGTTTATACCTTCCTCATAATAGTTTGTTTCAATGCGTTGAACATCAGGTATCACTTCTGATGCAGAATTGTCAAAAGCCGTCTGTAGAAAATTTAATATTTCAGCTCCATCCTTAGAACTGGCGACCATGTCATCAAATTCTTTTGCCTTATCAACAATAGTTACTTTGTTAAAAAAGTGATCAAAATCATTGAGCCATTCACTTTCATGTTGTGTTATTAAGTGATTCAAAACCAGTGCATCCGTTACTTTTGCAATATTTTTTGGAATATAGCGGTCAAAAAAGACAATCGCTTGTTGCGCCCTTTCATGTGATCTGACATCAAGGTACATTTCATTGTCGTTATTGCTAAAAAAGGAACTAATTACAATAGGATGCAAATGTTTTGGAATGTCGCTATATTTTATTGCAAAAACAAGATGCTTTGCCTCATGATGAAACAACCAGACCCAACGACTTTTTGTTGAATCATACGACATACACTTTATTTTGCTGAATATTTGGCGATGCACCGCTTATTTGTCATAAACCTCGTAACACAATCTAACAGCTCTCGGTTCGCCCATTCAGACGGCCAGTTCAGCAGATTGCCCCGCAATGCCTTGATAAAGGCTA
>QYQN01000141.1 GCA_007280895.1 Methylococcaceae bacterium | reverse complement strand
GTGTGTGCGCTTGATTTGTAGCACGAAGCAGGGGCACATCAAAGGCTAATTCATGATGAAAGGTCTCAACCTGTCCAAACGCTTCATCAAATTTTGGTTCGCCACGAGGCACGAGGTATTCACCTAAGTGACTAGAGGACGAGTCGGTGAGTTGTAGCTGTATTTTTTCGCGGTAAAGATAATAATCATCAGCAATTAACCAATTAACATGCAGCGTCTGCGCATCGGTAACTGTGGCAAAAAACTGAAACGCTTGCTCGGGCGGCAATAATTCTGCTTGTGCTTTTTTGGCAGCAAAAGGTGAAAAATTAGCAGCCCAACTTTTAAGTGACGCAGTTTTTACACTCGGCGCTGTGGCTGGAACGTCTAGGGTTAACAGTTTTTTTTGCGGCGGATAGCATACGCCTTGATCCGAGCAGGCCTGATAATGAATGTCGAGTACAAGGGTTGACAGATGCAGTGGGTTTTTAATTGCGGCCTGCACCGTTAAGCGCTGATGATAATGTTCAATATCACCCAGAATTTCATCATGCTTGACTTGGCCATCAGGAAAAATAAGCTCAGCCACAGAAATATTGTCTGTGTTAGATACTAAACGCAGATTATTTCGATAAACAGAATAGCCTTCTGCAATTTGCCAGGTTACGGCAATATTATTGTCAGATGTAGCGAGGGCAGTAACGATAAACGCTTGCTCAGGCGGCAAAAACGCTTCATTCTCAGCTAAGGCAAAAACGGGAGGCGTGGCAAGAAGTAGCCAAAAATAAACAAAAATTCTTAAGACAGGCATGTATTAATCCACTCTAAATAAGCAGGTAGTCCACGCTCAAAGGGGAGAGCGATAATTTCAGGAACCTCATAGGGATGATGTTCAAATAACATTGCCTCAATCTTTTGATAGTGTGCTTGCGTTGATTTTATAAGTAATAAACTTTCTTGTACGGTTTCAATTTTGCCTTGCCATTCATACACCGACAAAAGTCCGGGCAGAATATTGACACACGCCGCTAAGTTCTTTGAAACCAAGAGCTGAGCTAATTTTTTTGCTGTCTCTTTATCAGGACACGTACACAATACAAGATCAAAAACCGTTGCCATAATGGTCTCTCACTAAAACATAAAAATGTTATTATCCTAGAAATAAGGCGTGTTTACCCTTACTATTTAGCAAATAACAAGTGATTGAGGAGGGTGGCAATGAAGATTTTTCAGTTTTTATTTCTGGCATTATTATTGGTTCCCTTTGCAGAAATTTTTGCATTCATTCAGGTAGGAGGACTGATAGGTGCTGTCCCCACCATTTTGTTGGTGGTGATTTCTGCGGTTATGGGGGCTTTTTTACTAAAACAACAAGGCTTGTCTACATGGCAACGTTGCCAACAAAGTTTGGTTAACGGTGAAATTCCAGCGTATGAAATGCTTGAAGGTTTGCTTATTTTATGTGGCGGACTATTATTACTCACGCCCGGATTTATTACCGACGCACTGGGAATTATCTGTTTGATACCATCGTGCCGACATAAAATAAGCCTGTATTTGGTTGATAATTATGGTCTATTTGCCATACTGCAACGGTATCAAAAAAATAAACAGGAAAGCAGTGTATTAGAAGGCGTTTTTTATAAAGAAAAAGATAAGCATTAATTTAAGAACTACGTCCTTGTAGTACTTAACACAATTAATTCTCGCTTTCTTCTGACACAATCGGAGCACTCTCTGCACTCTCTGCGTCGTGGGTGTTTTTACCGATTGCTGAATAAATAGGACTCCAGCCAGTAAAGCCTGTTGCAGTAAAAATTAATCCTGCAATAAGTAACGCGATGGATGCGGTAAAAATAGCGATAACAACTAAGCCCGCACCCGCATATAAACGGTATTTTTTTTCTTGTTCGCCAACGTTAAGTTCAAATTTAACTAAGCGTTTATAATCAAAATTCATTATTAATCCCCTCTGTAATAGTAGTTGTTTTTATTATGCAATTAAGCCACTTGTTTTTAACGAAAACAAGTTTCGCAACTATACACAGCTAAAAAAATTGTGCAAGCACTAAGCTAACATGAATATAAACAGCATCATCAAACCTCTAAATGAAGCTCAACGCGAGGCGGTCACTTCACCTGAGCAGGCCATGTTAATTTTAGCAGGCGCAGGTAGCGGTAAGACCAAAGTTTTAGTGCACCGCATTGCTTGGCAAATCAGCGCGCACGCCGTATCTCCTCAGCGTATTTTGGCCGTTACCTTTACCAATAAAGCTGCTCAGGAGATGAACAAACGAATTTCCCATTTACTTGATCTGCCCACGCACTCAATGTGGGTAGGTACTTTTCATGGCTTAGCCTTTCGTTTTTTAAGGCAGCATGCCAAGCAAGCCAAATTACCCGAGGGCTTTCAAATTATCGATTCAGCTGATCAACTAAAAGTGATCAAGCGGGTTTTAACTTTACTAAAACTTGATGAACAAACCTGCCCAGCTAAGCATATTCAGTGGCATATCAATGCACAAAAAGACAACGGGCTTCGGGCAAAATATACAGCTGAACCACTTGATCCAAGTGAACAATACTTACTGCGTATTTATGTTGCCTATGAAAAGCTCTGCGAGGACACAGGCTTACTTGATTTTTCTGAATTATTATTAAAAGCGCATGAAGTGCTTCGAGATACCCCCGATCTTTTAGCTCACTATCAACACACGTTTCAACACATTCATGTTGATGAATTTCAGGATACCAATACACTCCAATATGCCTGGCTGAGATTGCTAGCACAGCAGCACAATAATTTATTTGTGGTCGGTGATGATGATCAATCCATCTACGGTTGGCGGGGTGCAAAAATTGAGAATATGTATGATTTCCAAAAACATTTTCCAGCGCATAAAGTCATTAAATTAGAACAAAACTACCGTTCCACAGGCAACATTCTTAACGCGGCGAATCATGTTATTAAAGCGAATGCAGGACGCATGAGCAAAACTCTGTGGACCGAGGCGGGTCTTGGTAACCCCTTGTTACTTTACCGCGCATGCAATGAGGTTGATGAAGCCAACTTTGTTATCGAGCGAATTAACGCATGGATAAAGCAGGCAGGCGATTACAGTGATATTGCCATTTTATATCGCTCAAACGCACTCTCACGGCAATTTGAAGAAAAATTAGTTAATGCAGCGATTCCCTATCGTGTGTATGGCGGCTTACGTTTTTTTGATCGCTTAGAGGTCAAAGACGCACTGGCTTATCTGCGCCTACTTAGTTACCACAATGATGACGTTGCCTTTGAACGGATCATGAATACACCCAGTCGTGGGCTTGGAGTAAAAACCTTAACAGACCTGCGCACGCTTGCGCACAGTAACGGAAGTTCGTTATGGGAAGCTTCGTGTACAGTGATCTCAGGCCGCTATTTATCCCTACGCGCAACCAAAGCTTTAACGCAGTTTGTTTATTTTATCAAAAACTTAGCTGAAGAAATTGCTACTCTTGCACTGCACGTGCAGGTAAGTACGGTCATTGAAAAAAGCGGGCTTATTGCGTTTTATGAAAAAACTCACACTGCGTCAAAAGAAGAGCGCGCTGACAACTTAAACGAGCTAATCAATGCCGCACGTTTTTTTGATTTTGATACCACGCCCTCAGCCACTCAACTCGACACTTTTTTAGCCCATACGATGCTTGACTCGGGCGTTGCACAACATAATGATGGATCACCAGCAGTTCAATTAATGACCTTACATTCAGCGAAAGGACTGGAATTTAAAGTGGTTTTTTTGGTGGGCATGGAAGAAGGTCTCTTTCCCTCAACACAATCTATTGATAGTGAAGAACAAATGGAAGAGGAACGGCGACTTTGTTATGTGGGCATTACACGAACAATGGAGCAGCTTTATCTTAGCTATGCTGACTCACGAAGACTGTATGGGCGAGAAATGTACCCAAGACCTTCGCGCTTCCTTAGAGAAATTCCCAGCACGAGTATGAATGAAGTAACACTTAGTCCATCACATTATTCATTTGCAGCACCCACCAAGACAAGTCCACTGCTACAAGGGCTTAATCTTGGGCAGCGAGTCAAGCACAGAAAATTTGGCGAAGGCGTTATTTTAGACATTGAAGGCGACGGACATCATCAAAAAGTATTGATTAGATTTTATGATCGCTCGCTGTACGAAAACGCAGCAGAAAAATGGCTAATGGTGAGTTACGCACAACTTGAAACGCTCTAAGTTACATAACTGACGTTACGCAGTAACGTGTTTTGTTTCCCGTTTGCCGCGCCGAGCACCGCAGGTTTTGTCGAGATAGCGACACTTTACAAGTTGTTTTCAATCCGCAGTGAAGGTCTGCGTAACATCAGTTACATAAGATGACAACGTAACGACACCCAGCCCAGTTATTTCCTGCCCAAATGAGAATGATTTGCAACAAGTCCGTTTCTCAGCATATAATTTTTACACCTAAAATAGCGTGGGAGAATGTTATGCAATTAATAAGTAAACCTTGGTTAAGGTGTGGAATACTTGCCGCAGCCTTAAGTCTAGTGGCTATCGAAGCAAGTGCACTTGATAAACCCAAAACAATGGAAGACATGTGGCGCATCATTGAAGCGCAGCAACAGCAGCTTGATGAAATGAAAAAAAAGCTGGAGGCATCAGCAGAAAAGACCTCAGATAATAAACCTGTTCAGCAACTCACCCGTAAAACAGAGGTGTTAAGCCAAGAAGTTGAAAAGTTGCGCACCAATTTGGTTATTCCTGAAGAGACTAAATACAAAAGTATGTATGGCTTAGGGCCAGCCGCCTCAAAAGTGTATCAAATAGGCAAAGGCTTATCGATTGGTGGTTACGGTGAAGCAAGATATCAGCATTACACAGCGGATAAGAAAAGTAAGGTAAATAATGCCGATATGGTGCGTATGGTGCTTTATACGGGCTACAAGTTTTCTGATCGAATTTTATTTAACAGTGAGTTGGAATTTGAGCACGCCACCACGGAAGCAGAAGGTTCAGTATCTGTAGAGTTTGCAGCCATTGATTTTTTCATGAATCGTTATGTTAATGCACGTGCGGGAATGCTCTTAATGCCCATGGGTTTTATCAACCTTATTCATGAACCATTATTTTATTTTGGTAATAATCGTCCTATGGTTGAGCGAGTTATTATTCCTGCGACGTGGAGAGAAATGGGGGCTGGTTTATTTGGGCAAGTGACTGATGACGTGTCCTATACCACCTATGCAGTAAATGGCTTAGAGGCAGAAGGCTTCAGTTCTGATGGCATAAGAGGTGCCAGACAATCAGGCAGTGAGGCTAAGGCAGAAGATTTTGCTTGGGTGGGGCGCTTAGATTACACACCAAAACAACTCAATGGGTTAAGTTTAGGTGGCTCGGCGTATGTGGGACAATCTGGACAAAATTTAACGCTTGCTGGACAATCAATAAATGCCTTGACACAGTTGTATGAAGGCCATATTCAATGGAAATATCGTGGCCTAGAATTTCGTGCGTTGGGGTCGTGGGGGCATATCAATGATGCGGCCTTATTAAGTCAAGGATTGGGCAATGGCGTTATCGGACAAGATAATTATGGCTGGTATACCGAACTAGGTTACGATGTTTTACCGTTGATATTTCCTGATAGCAATCACTATTTAGCACCTTTTTACCGTTATGAACGTTACGATACACTGGCAGGCATCCCATCAGGATTTTTAGATGACCCCAGTAAAGACCGCTGGATTCATCAATTTGGTGTGCAATATAAACCTATTGCGAATGTCGTTATCAAAGCCGATTACCGAGATTTTCATTCCAATGGTGGCTCAGTACCAGATGATTTCAATTTAGGTGTAGGGTTTATTTTTTAAGCACTGCAAGGTAAATACCTAGGCATAGCTACGCATTCATGCTTAGCTTGCTAAGGTAATTATTTTTAACAAGGTATTTTTTCAAGGACTTAGCATGAGATTACCCGTGTGTAATTTAGTAGTAGGTGCATTGCTATGTGTTTTGAGTGCAGCACCCAGTTGGGCAACTGTTTTTTACAGTAAAGAAGAAGCCATGGTGCTAGCCTTTGGGGAAGGAGCAAAAATTGAAATGTTGTCGTTATTTCCTGATGAACAACAACTAGCCCAAATTGAGCACTTAGCTAAAGTAAAACTGGATTCAGGAATGTTTACGTTTTATGTAGGAAAAGAACACGATACCGTGACAGCTTATGCCGCCATTGAAGCCATTACCGTAAGAACAAAACCCGAAACCTTGTTAATCGTGTTAACACCTGATGGACACTTGCGTCGGGTATATACCTTGGCCTTTCATGAACCCCCCGAATATCAACCGCCAGAACGTTGGTTTGAGCAATTGTATCAACGTAATGTGGAAGACCTTGATTTTAACAAGGGCGTTGATGGCATTAGTGGCGCAACCTTAAGTACACGTGCCAGTTTAACCAGTATTCGCAAAGTGATGGCTATTTATCAAATCATGATGCAAGAAAAAAAGGAGCCGTAAATGCGTTATTTTGTGACGGGAGAGCAGCAGCGTAAAGCATTATTAAATGCTTTGGTCCTGATGTTTTTAGGCTATATCGTCTTGCTCTGGGTAAGTAACGGACTGATGTTTTTTCATCGAATGGCTTTAACTCCGCAATCAGTGATTGACTATTACTTAGGTTCAGAAGCTTTATTTACGCAACCCAAAAGTTATGAAGGCATGTTAGAGGTGTTGCATTTTCATTTATTTTCTATGGGAATCTTAGTCTTAACATTAACGCACTTAATGTTAATGACCCAATTTTCTACGACGTTAAAAATTGTACTGAGTGTCACAACCTATGTATCAGCCCTTGCAGATGAGCTAGGCGGGTGGTTAGTGCGCTTTGTACATCCTTTATTTGCTTGGTTTAAAGTAGGTGCCTTTATTATGTTGGAGCTTTCTTTAGCGAGCTTATTAGTGGTTGTCATCATCTCCCTGCTGCGAGCAAGAAAAGCACTGCATACATCAACAACAAATTAACAACTGATGTTACGCAGACCTTCACAGCGGATTGAAAACAAAGTGTAAAGTGTCGCTATCGCGACGGCTTGTTAATCGGGTTCTCGCACCCGACGGCGAGATACTTTCTTTTGCGCCGCCCAAAGAAAGTATCCAAAGCAAAGACGGCGTGGCAAACAGGAAGCAAAATACGTTACTGTGTAACGTCAGTTAACAACTGCGGTGACGCGATGTTCACGTCTTTACTTCTTGATTTAGCGCAGCAGGGCAAAAACTTAAGTCAGGACACGTTGCTGCTTAGGGCGCAGATAATGCTGTTATGCTGTACCTTGCTAAGCAGACACATGAACTTATTTAGTAAGGAAGTTATGTGTTAACGTAACGCTGTTTCAGCGTTATTAACACAAAAAATCATAGTAATACCCTCTTAACTCTCCTTTTAAACACCTCCAAAAGTGCTGTACTGTGGGGTTTTAAAATATCCCACATAATTAGCTTAGTGAGCGTGATAATAATGTGTTGGAATGTGTTGGTAAGTATTTTGCTTTAGTAAATCGATGTTTAAAGGCGAACCATCAGTAAATGTTCATAAGTTTTTTAATCTTATGGCTACCCACTTGGATTAAATAGCCTTAGCTTAAGCACTTAAATTTATTGGTTTTCGTGGGGCAGTGCTTTATTAACCGTGCAAGCTTGTGTCGAAATTGATATTAACGCGCGTCTCGTTTTAAAATAAACTTAGATTCAACTAAACAGTGCCCACTACTATTTTTTTATACACAATTTTTTATAAGTGATGGATGACATAACAATTAAATGTGGGCGACCACGCAAAGGTGATGAATTATTAAGTCGGGAGCGCATTTTAGACGCAGCGTTTACTTTATTTATAGAGCATGGCTACGGTAATTTATGTTTAGAAATGGTGGCGAAAACCGCGCACGTTTCTATGCGCACGATTTATAACGAGTTTGATGGCAAAACAGGGCTGTTTGGGGCAGTTATCAGGCGCTGTAGTGATCCTTATGTGCAAGCACTAGAAGACAGTAAATTATTAGAAATGCCGCCTGAAGAGGCGTTATTGTCCTTTGCTCGAAATTTTTTGTATGGCATTACGCGTCCTGAAATGATCAAGATTCGTATTTTATTAATTGGTGAATCGTCGCGTTTTCCTCATATTATTGAGCAATTTTATCAGCAAGGTCCCGAGCGAACCCTGCAACATTTAACGCAGTTTTTTTTGACTCATCAAAACAAAGGCTGTTTTCCTAGATTTGAAGCCAGTGTGTTAGCAGACCAATTTTTAAGCTGCTTACGCAGCGAGCGTTTCCAGCGCTTATTGATGTATCAAGAAACCTTGCCCAATAAAGAAGAAATTGATACGTGGGTTGAGCAAGCAGTTAGCTTGTTTTTATATGGAAGTTTGCTACCTAATGAACACAAATTGACATCCTCCCCCACCTGAAGGAAGGGGCTTTACGGTGCTTTGTGGTAAAACTAACTCCTTGTTAAACGCTCAGCAAGCAGCTGTGCGACCACCGACGGCTCGGCTAACGTCGACAAGTCGCCTAAGCTATCAACATCATTGGCAGCAATTTTACGCAAAATGCGACGCATGATTTTACCTGAGCGAGTCTTGGGTAACGCACTGGCCCATTGCACATAATCCAATCCAGCAATGCCGCCAATCTCTTGTTTTACCAGTGTGTTGAGTGCTTGTCGTAAATTTTCATGAGGGACTGTGCCAAGATTGAGCGTGACAAACGCATAAATGCCCTGCCCCTTAATGTCATGGGGCATGCCTACCACAGCCGATTCAGCAACATCAGGATGTAAATTAATCGCACTTTCAATTTCTGCCGTACCCAAGCGATGCCCAGAAACATTAAGCACATCATCAACACGACCAGTAATCCAATAATAGCCGTCTTCATCACGACGCGCGCCATCACCAGTAAAATAATAGCCAGGATACGTTTTAAAATAAGTGTCGATAAAACGCGGATGGTCACCATAAAGTGTCCGTGCCTGCCCAGGCCAAGACTGACTTAACGCCAAAACACCTTCAGCAACACCGTCGACAGGGTTGCCCTGAGTATCCATAATGACGGGTTGAATGCCAAAGAAAGGTAAACTTGCCGAACCTGGTTTTAAGTCCGTTGCGCCTGGTAGTGGCGTAATTAAAATACCGCCTGTTTCGGTTTGCCACCAAGTATCCACAATAGGACAGCGAGCCTCACCCACTACGTGGTAATACCATTCCCATGCTTCAGAATTAATCGGCTCGCCAACGCTACCTAACAACCGCAAACTGGTGCGCTGTGTGCGCTGTACCCAGTCATCACCCAGTGCCATTAAGGCACGTAAGGCGGTGGGGGCGGTATAAAAAACCGTCACCTGATATTTATCGATAATTTGCCAATAACGATCTGCCTCTGGATAAGTCGGCACGCCAGCAAATAATACGGTGGTTGCACCATTGCATAAGGGGCCATAAATACTGTAAGAATGCCCAGTAATCCAGCCAATATCAGCACTGCACCAATAGACATCATCGTCTTGATAATCAAAAACGTAATAATGCGTCATCGCGGCATAAAGCAAATAACCGCCGGTCGTATGCAATACGCCTTTGGGTTTGCCCGTTGAGCCTGAAGTGTACAAAATAAATAAAGGGGCTTCGGCATCCATGGGGGTAGGTGGACAATCAGCGTTGGCCGTTGCCATGAGTTCGTGATACCAAACATCACGTTGCGCGTGCCAAGGAATGGCTTGACCGCTATGGCGAATAACAATAATGGTGTCTAGCTCAGGACACTGTTGCGCCGCGTTATCGACCGTTGTTTTAATGGCGATAGTTTTACCACCACGGAAGGCTTCATCAGTGCAAATTAGCGTATGACAACGACCATCCAGTAACCTATCTTTTAAGGCTTCAGCAGAAAAGCCTGCAAAGACAATACTATGCACTGCGCCAATTCGCGTACACGCCAGCATGGCAATCGCCGCTTCAGGAATCATCGGTAAATATAAGCACACCGTATCACCCGCCTTTACGCCTTGGGCTTTCAATACATTAGCAAATTGACAGACCTGCTGATGCAATTGCCGATAAGTATAGCGTTGGCTTTGCGTAGGTTCATCGCCTTCCCAAATGAGGGCAAGTTTATCGCCCTGCGTGGCTAAATGGCGATCAAGACAATTTTCACTGACATTCAATTTACCGCCCGCAAACCAGCGAATATGCGTAGTATGAAAATCACACTCCATGACCTGATACCAAGGCTGTGTCCAGCATAAAAAACGGTCTGCTTGAGCCGCCCAAAATGCTTCAGGATGGGTAATCGACTGCGCATATAATGCTTGATAAGCGTGTTTATTAATATGCGCACGTTCAGCCATGGCAGGGTTTACAGGATAAATTAACGAGTCGGTCATGAGCGTGATGAGTTAAGTAGAGGCGTGCAAAAAGTGCGCGTATCTTAAACCGATCAGCTAGTTGCTGAAAGTGCATTGTGTTAATCATTACGCTTAACTCAGCTCAAGGCAGTAAGTTAAGGGTTTAGACTTTAGCGAAGCCATGCTCCCTATAACTATCCAACAAGGCAGATAAAGTATGCCTTTACAAAGCCTGTACGCTTGCTAACGGTTGCGCCATTAACAGAGTAAAGATCTGTCCCAACGCATAATAACCACTGAGCAATACCGCTTCTGCCTCGTCAGTTAATAAGCTCAGATAGTTTGTTAACGGTAAACAGGCAAAGGCGATAAATTGCTCAGGATTTTCGCTAAAGGCCTGCCAATACAAGGCTGATTGTTCTGCGGCTGTGGACATATAGTGCGTTATTGGTTCAAGCGTAGCCACCGTGACTTAAGTCGGATTCTCCCAAAATGCCTGCGCATAAGGCAGTGATGTTTCTTTACCTAGCCCAACCTTCATCGATAAATTTTGGTAAATCGGCAGCACGGCGGCATACGTTTGAGCACACCACACTGTACTGGCATCGTACCCAGCAGTGAACTTAGTTTGTAAAGGTAAAAAAATCAGAGTAATTGAACGATGGCATACTGTCCTCGTTTACGTTTATATAGAAAAACACGCAACGGTGTTATTTGATGCTAGCCTGATAAAAATAAATTAACTATGCGTCACGTTGCCGTACAGTCACACCGCCGAGCTTAAGAAAATTGCCTTAGCCAGCGCCATGCAACGATGCCCAGCAGAAACTGGCAGACAAAAAAAATGCGATCAAGAATGAATTGATCGCATAAAACTCTTAACCCTTTTAGGAGGTAGTCTTTTAAGAGTAGGGTCATTCTAGCCTGTGTTGCTAAGGGCTGGAATATGGCATTTTGCCGCATGTCAAGTTGTCGCACCCAAAAAACAACCGTCCTATCCTCTGCTACACAACACGCCACACTGTAAGCAACAAAGTAACAACATCCACGACGCATCAAGAGTCGGGCAGATACGATAAATCGCGTTGCTACCAAAACTATTCACCCTTAAAAAGGACGCATAACACTAAGCAGGATTAAAAAAGCGTTAACCTTTTTAATCCTTAGCTGAAACTATTGAACATCATGCTCACCTTACATCGCATAATAAGAAATGCTGCGTTAACACAGGGTATTACTTATAATAAGCAGCTTTGAGCCTATACTTATTGGCAAAGATTAATTACTTGCTTAAGCAGCAATGCTTTGGCACCTGTTTTTTTACTGACGTGTAAAGTGTAAATATTGTTATGAATAAAAAAATCTCCCGCGCACTGGTAAGTGTTTCTGATAAAACGGGTCTAGTCGAATTTTGTAGCATTCTCAATCAATTAGGAATTGAGATTCTGTCCACCGGTGGCACGGCAAAAATCTTAACAGAGCATGGCTTGCCGGTGCTCGAGGTGGCTGATTACACCGGTTTTCCAGAAATAATGGATGGTCGAGTAAAAACCTTACATCCAAAAGTACACGGAGGAATTTTGGGTCGGCGCGGCATTGATGATGACGTCATGGCTGAGCATGGTATGCTGCCGATTGATATGGTGGTGGTCAATTTATATCCTTTTACAGCGACCATAGCCCAGCCACACTGCGATTTAGCCATGGCAATTGAACATATCGATGTGGGTGGGCCCACTATGCTGCGAGCCGCCGCGAAAAACCATAACGATGTTGCCGTGGTGGTTAATCCTCATGACTACCCAGCCATTACCAATGAATTATTAAACAACACTAGTCACTTAACGGCGCAAACGCGCTTCAACTTGGCAATTCAAGCTTTTGCGCATACTGCGGCGTATGATGCGCACATTGCACGCTACTTAAGTGCGAAAAATGGCGCACTCTTTCCAGACATAATCACCCTACAATTCAACCATCAGCAAGCCTTACGTTATGGCGAAAATCCTCATCAACAGGCTGCTTTTTATCGTGAGCAAACCCCTGCTGCTGGCTCCTTGGCAGCGGCTCTCCAGTTGCAAGGCAAAGAGCTATCGTTTAACAATATTGCTGATGCTGATGCGGCATGGGAATGTGTAAAAACCTTTACTGCTGACCCAACCTGTGTGATTGTAAAACATGCAAATCCCTGTGGCGTAGCTTGTGCAGAGACGTTATTAACGGCCTATCAACGCGCGTATCAAACCGATCCTACGTCTGCTTTTGGGGGGATTATTGCTTTTAACCGCGAATTAACTGCCGCAACAGCCGCAGCAATGCTTGCGCAGCAATTTATTGAAGTCATTATTGCGCCCTCAATTAGTCTTGAGGCTCAAACGCTTTTGGCAGATAAGCCTAATATTCGCGTGTTGGCCTGTGGTATTGCTGAGCAGCCGCAGACTCCAGTGTGGGATTTCAAGCGCGTTGGAGGTGGCTTATTGGTGCAAGAACAAGATCATGGCGAAGTGGTGCGTGCTGACGTACAAGTGGTTAGTGCACGCGCACCAACAGAACAAGAATGGGCAGATTTATTTTTTGCATGGAAAGTGGCCAAATTTGTTAAATCCAATGCCATTGTTTATTGCCGCGACGGGCAAACAATTGGCGTGGGTGCCGGGCAAATGAGCCGCGTGTATTCAGCAAAAATTGCCGGCATCAAGGCGGCCGATGAAGGCTTAATTGTTACGGGTGCCGTGTTAGCTTCCGATGCTTTTTTTCCTTTTAGAGACGGTATTGATGCCGCCGCAGCGGTGGGCATTACGGCAATTATTCATCCAGGTGGATCGTTACGCGATCAAGAAGTTATTGACGCCGCTAATGCCCACGGCATAGCAATGGTGTTTACCGGTATGCGTCATTTCCGCCACTAAATGGCTGCGCATTTACATTTTAAATAAGTGAGTAACAACAATGAACGTGTTAATAGTAGGTGGTGGTGGTCGTGAACATGCCTTGGCATGGAAAGTAAGTCAATCGCCCAAAGTACGGCATACCTATGTTGCGCCAGGTAATCCTGGCACAGCACACGAAGCCAACATAAGCAATGTCGCCATAGCCGCCGATGATATCGACAGCTTAGTCGCGTTTGCCCAACAAAATAAAATCACCTTGACCATTGTCGGGCCAGAAGTACCCTTAGTGCTGGGCATTGTTGATCGCTTTCACGATGCAGGCTTAGCCTGTTTTGGCCCCACGGCAAAAGCGGCACAATTGGAAGGCTCGAAAACCTTTTGTAAAGATTTTATGCAGCGTTATCAGATTCCCACCGCAGCGTATCAGAGCTTTACCGATCAACAATTAGCGATAGCTTATATTAAACAACAGGGTGCGCCCATTGTGGTTAAGGCCGATGGCTTGGCAGCAGGCAAAGGCGTTGTTGTAGCACATACCGAAGCAGAGGCTATTCATGCCGTACACGACATGTTGGCAGGCAATGCCTTTGGCGAGGCGGGACATCGTGTTGTTATTGAAGAATTTTTAGAAGGCGAAGAGGCGAGTTTTATTGTTATGGCAGATGGCAAACACGCCTTAGCCATGGCAACCTCGCAAGATCATAAAGCCCGTGACAATAATGACCAAGGCCCCAACACTGGCGGCATGGGCGCGTATTCGCCAGCACCTGTGGTCAGTCCTGAAATTCATCAACGCGTGATGCGTGACATCATTGAACCAACCTTAGCAGGCATGGCAAACGAAGGCTTGCCCTATACCGGTTTTTTATATGCAGGTTTAATGATAAGCAGCACGGGAGTGGTGAAGGTGCTTGAATACAACTGTCGTTTTGGTGATCCAGAAACACAACCCATTATGATGCGTTTAAAAAGTGATTTAGTTGACTTATGTCAAGCTGCTTTAGCAGGTCGCTTAACTGAGGTAAGCAGCGAATGGGACGACCGAGCAGCGTTAGGTGTAGTGATGGCGGCAGGTGGTTACCCAGAGAGTTATCGACAAGGCGATCCCATTTTGGGTTTATCGTGGCATGAAAATCAACACCACGCAGAAAGTAAAATCTTTCATGCGGGGACAGCACAACAAGGTGAAGAGATTGTAACCGCTGGTGGTCGCGTGTTATGTGTGTGTGCCTTAGGAAAAGATATTCGTGAAGCACAACGCAACGCCTACGATGTCGTGGTAACGATTGCATGGGATGACGCATATTATCGTCATGACATTGGTTTTAAAGCGATTAAAGCATTATAAAAAAGAGCTTAGCTGTGCATGGACGATGCAGCTCGTTACTTCCATTTGTTAAACGGAAGTAACGGCTACTTCTGTATTATTACCCCAGCGTTAATTATTTTTTTTGCCCCTAGGAATAACATGAAGCCATTTTTTTATATGGCGTTCAGTAATAAAAGCTAAGAAAAACAATTGCACAAAGTTTTCAGCTTCCACAATATCCAGTCCTATTGTCTCAGGAATGGCTTCTTTGCGTGTGCCAAACAATTTATCCCAAAAAGCTAAGACGATGCCGTAATTGCTGTCATGCTCGTTACGCAGCGCTGAATGATGTACGCGGTGTAAATTAGGGGTAATGATGTAATCTGACAATGTTTTTTCAAACTTAACATGAATATTGGCGTGATGAAAAAAGATAAAAAACAATTCAACAATTTCAATTGCCAGCACTAAGTAAGCATCCACCCCAATAATGATTACAAAGACACATTTGTAAACAATTTCAAGTAGTAAATCAAACACATGAAAGCGAAAGCCAGTGGAGACATTAAAGCTTTTATCGCTATGATGGACTTTATGAAAACGCCATAAAAACACATAATGATGACTGGCTAGATGCCACACATAAATAGCCAGATCAAAAAACAAAAATGAAATAAGCCATTTTACAGGACCGTTTTCCATTTCACCTAACAGTCCATGAGATGAAAATTGTTGTGCAACTAAAAATAACGAAGAGGCACGTAAAATAGTTAAGAAAATATTATTAAAAACAAATGCCGTAGTATTCGTCACAAAAGAGCTTTTTGTAACTTTGGAGGGAAAACTCCTAAATGGCTTTAATTTTTCCATCACTAACAAAATGACAAAAGCAATCATTGCCAAGCCGAATAGGACTTCATTAACTACCAAGCCGCTAGTACCTGTCTGTAAGGTATCAGTAACTACGGGATTAGAGGTCAGCTCTGCACCAGTCATGACGGCTTACCCTTTAGGTGGGGAAAATGAATCGAGCATAGTTGAAAGCTCGTCAATTTCATTTTTAGCATTTATTTGGAAAGTAATGTCATATTGCACGCCCAAATAATAAATGACGCGCCCTTTACGATCAAACAACGGATTGACTTTTAAATGATTAAAAAACAACTCACCATTTTTACGATAATTTCGTAAGGTAACCTCCACGGCAGCATTATTTTTCATGGCTTCAATAATCCTGTATTTTTCTGGCTGTTCATTATCCACGCCCTGTAAGAACCGACAATTTCTACCAATAATTTCTTCTTGGCAATAACCAGTTAAGCGCTCAAAGGCTTTATTGGCATAAATGATCGGTGCATCTTCAAGGTCAGGATCGGCTAAGGTCACACCGTTAACACACTCATCTAAAATAGATGAAAGAATTTGTGGGATAAGACCGTTATCTTTTTCTACAACAAATGTCATGACTAACTCCTAAGTTATTATTGTAATGCGTTACAAGGGAAAGCTTATTAATTTAAAAGGGCGGCTTCTTCTGACGGCGCAGTAAGAAGCAGAGCGTTAATATTATCGATAGTATTTTCAGCGCCCTCTTCAATGGCCGCACGGATTAACTTTTGGAAAGGGCGCATCAGTAAATCAATTTCAGTAAGCTCAAAGATGAAAGTTAATAAAGTTTCATCATTTAACTCCGTCATTTCCATTAAGTAAGTATCTTGGTAAGGTGCATCAATGCCTTTAAAGGCAATTTTATTATGTGGATTAAAATCAGTAATTTCAAAGATTGACTCTTCGTGTTGACCGTGTTCGTTGCGTATTTGTCGAGCTTTAGCACCAATAAAAACAGTGGTACCAGACAGTGGTTCAAATTCGGTAATTTCCAATGCCCATTTTGGGTAGTTATGAAAAAAGTGTTCCCCTACGAATGCAAAGACTTCGTTGACTGGCTTTTTTATTTTTATACTAGCCTGACCCATAATAGGTTTGGAAGCGTCAAATTGAAATGAAATCATTAAGTACTCCCCTAAAGTTTGTTTATAAGTAATAAGAGTCTATCGCGATTTACATGAATAGCAAATTAAGATAAAACGCCTAAATTTTAACTTAGTCCGTATCGACTATGCGGTAAAATGCTGATGCCGTTGCTCAGTAAGCACACCAATAACCAAGCCTTTATAGCAGGAATAATGCGCGTATAAAGCTACGTGCTGAATAAGCACTTAAGGCAGTGAAAGTATAGTGTTGTGCTATTAATTCACAAAGTTTTACTTGCGCAGCTATCCAATCCTTTTTATTTTTTACTTATCCTTATTTTTCACATGTCTGAAAATTATTCATTTGCTCACGATCCATCATTAGAAAGCTATAAACTTCCGCCCCATTCAATTCAAGCCGAACAATCTGTATTAGGTGGATTAATGCTGGACAACGAGGTATGGGATACCGTTGCAGACAAGGTGAGTGAAACAGATTTTTATCATCGTAGTCATCAGTTAATTTACAAAGTGATTGCTGACTTAGCGAACAAACAAATTCC
>QYQN01000027.1 GCA_007280895.1 Methylococcaceae bacterium | reverse complement strand
TGCTTGGGTCGGAATATTAGGCAGGTTTGGCGCAACGTCACTAAACTTCGCTTTAATACAACAGCCTTTACCGGTAATTTGCAGATTAGAGCCCGGCGTATTAGTTGCAGGATCTCTATCCGTACAAATAAAATAAACATGATCAGGTTTTTCAACGGTGATCGCCGTAACAATCGGCTGATGGCTACCGCCGACGGTACAAATTAAAATAGTGGTCATTTGAGAGGGATGTTGTTATTTTTATCTTTCATTGTTATACATGTCTATGCGCTGTTAATCGGTTAAAAAAAGGTATGTACCCTACAACCCAAAACTAACTTTGCTCTCACCAAGTTATTGTAATCAGTAATCTCCCTTGGCTATTTAGAAAACTTCATCAAAAAAACTATCCTTATCTAAATCTTTTTGCCACGTTTGATGCCTTAGCACTGAATCCAATCGCTCTGTGGATTTAAGCGCTAAGAAACGGTTGGTATCAGTTGTGCCTAGTTTTTCAAGCAAAATCTGAACGGCTTGTTGAATAAGTTGAGTTTCATTAGTTAAAACGGCTGATTTCATTATTGCAATTCCTCAGATCAGACGAATTCAAGTGGGTTCACAGCAATTATTTTTGCAGTGACTTCTTTTTTATATTTTTTCAGAAGCTTATCATCACAAGAGATAAAAACATCGGCTAAAACTTCAGCATAAGCTAAATGAGCGGCATCAGCAATGCCAAAACCCAGTTGATATAAATAGTCTGCACGAGTACGAATGGCTTGTTTATCATCGACGACGGGACAAAAGAACTTTTCCAATTGAGCTTTTAATAAAAGACGTTCTTCGATTGCACTAATCGCTTCGATTTATTTAAGATGAACAGGCGAAACAACTGGTTGATAATGATTGTGTTGGATATGTTGCAAAATAAGATAAAAAGCTTCCATTTCTAAACGTATGCGGAGAGCATCTTGGTTATCGAAGGGTCGGCAATAAGTGCATACATCTAAATAGATGACTTTCATTAAATTAATTCTCTTTTAAAAAGACTTATTCACCTTAGGATTCTCTTTCAGGCAAGTCCAGGATAGAGCCAAAGGTTTTCTCAAAAAAGCCAATTGGCCAGCCGTTGGCATCGGTTTCTTTAATTCCTTTATTAACCGAATCGTCTAAAGCTCTGATAATCACTTCCACGGAATAATGCTGAAGTTCTTCAGGAATATTAATATGAATAACACTAAGTGTATCTTGATATATTTGACGTATAGATTGCATTTGTTTGCCTCTTGTAAAAAAGCGGATTCAATTTTAGTAGTTAACGAATACCCTTAAAAGGACATGCCATTAAACGAGCAACTTCCTGGTAAGCGTTATAGTCTTCTAAGGACAAAATAACAGCTCGTTTACCCTTTTTCCTTGTTACTAATACCGACACATGATCGTCATTGACTTTATCTAAGACACTAGCCAGATTATTACATAATGTCGAATAATTAATGGTATTCATAGTTGACAGGCCTGTTGCATAAGTGGGCAGGTAATTGTATATGTTTTTTTTGCAGTGACTTTGAACGCAAATTAAATTGCGATGTAGACCTACATTCACTAAACACATCATAGTAAACATTAATTTTGTTAATTCAGTCGTCTAACTCTAATCGCACCTCATACTCACCTTGATGCTCTCTGACCAATGGCTCGCCCTGAAAAGCTCCGGAGGTCTCTTCAAAAAAACCTATTGGCCAGCCATACTCGTCAACTGCAGTTTCTGGCACGGGTTCTTCATCAAGTTGTATTGTCTGCATAGTTATTTCTCCAAATATTTCAGTACTTCCAGTGTACGTTGATATTCATTATATTTGCTTGGTTTTTTTGTCAAAAAATAGAATTCGCGTACTAATTATTAGGAATCAACGAAGAAAATAACCTATTTAAAGTTTTAACTAAATCGTCCTCACTAGACATTACTGTGGTGACATCCCCCTTATTAGAACGACTAGCATGTGCTAAGGAGTTACGAATATCGCGCAATAATTTATAATCTGAATCGCCGTCTGCATTCAATCTATCTTTTATTTGAGCACGCAAATCATAATTCTCAATATCTGCATTAGGTTGCTGTTGACGTAAATGTCTAGTGATTAATGCCTCATATCCTAAAGAACTAGCCCTAACATAATCACCTTGTTGTAAATAAAACAGCGCTTTCTCACGCTGACGTAAATAAATATTATCCTGTTCTACCCAACTGATACGTTCTTTTAAACTTTCTTCAAATAAACTTGCAATACCTGGCAATCCTTTGGATTTAGTTTCATCTTTGAATTTTCTTAGCGGACCACGCGCCTGCGTAATGTTTAAATTATTCTCGAAAAAAGCCGCTTTCTTTAGTAAGCCAGCAGTTTCAGAATTAAGCCCCTCTCGTTGTAACAACTCATTAAAAGGTGCTATATCACCCGTTTTATCAAGCCCCTGAAGGGCATTAATCCAATCCGCTATTTTTAACAAGCCATCTAATCTTAGTACCGGAGCAAATTGATTGATATCTGACTTTGGTATCAAATCAAAAGCACCATAATAAATACCCTCAATCGTTACTTTTTTTGCAATCTGTAAATACATAGCACTCAATAAGCCGAGCATGGGTAAATGTCTTAAGCCGTGTGTTACATCTAAAGAGACTTGCTCACCCTGCTTAACATCCTTAGCCATTGCTTGAAGTATTTGCACCTGCCCATCTGCACTGTCACCGTATGAAATTAGGCGTAATTGACAATCAACCGCCAAATGTTCAGAAATTAAAACTTGATAAGTATCTAATAATACCTGTGTCACCGTATTAGTATCTACGGCCGCCATTAACGCCTCTAAATCGTTCCCGTCTTGTGAGAGTTCACCACACAAAACATCCCACATACTGCCCGATGTACCCAATATTATTAATTTATCGGGTTTAATAACCTCTTTTAAACCCAAGGAAAAGAAACTCGTTTTTTGAGTACCTCCTTCGCCGAAATCATAAGTAGCGGTTCTATAATGGCCATCAGTTCTTAGTGATTTACCTAAAAAACTAATCAATGTATGTGACATATAAACTCCATTAATGCTTAACAATATAAATAAAAGTGGGATGTAACTTTACCTTTGAATATTGAGCATTACTGACATTAAAGTCCATTTCAGCTATAGTCTCAAGTTGCTTTGGCACACCTCTATCAAACGGAAAGGGTTCTTTGGTTTTTGATTTCCAATAACCAAAGCCCTGATCAAAACGAATATCCCATAAAGTGCCATCATCCCATTTTAAAGATAATACCCGTGCATGAGGCAGATCATGGGCCTGAACCTCAGTAAACACAAAACGTCCATAACCAGCCTTAAAAAGGCACTCAATCACATCTTTTCGATCTTGAGCATCTTTCCAATCATGTTCTGAAAAACGAGGAAGATTTACGTTTCGTAAATCAACTGGACAGGTATGAATGTGGAACAATTCATCAACATCGAATTCACCCACTAACTTCTTAAGAGCTAATAAAACTATCCTCAAAAAAATGACTGTATCAGGTGAGCGAATATATCGATCACTATAAGTTACTTGAACCAATTTCTGCTGCCCCCTAATTGAACTAGCTAACTCAGGTGCCTTATCCAAAATCAATTCCCAAGCCTTATCTCCAAATGCCCTCAGAGCTACATTCAATTCTGTCGTGATACTAAGCGAAATAGTATTCGCCTCAAGCACTTGTAAGTCTTCAGGTAACAATTTAAGCCACTTATTCGATACAACAGGAGCAGAAGACTCCAGCATAGCGATTACAAATAGATTTTCTTCATCATTACTTCCCCAGTGATTATTGGGTGCCAAGGCATTAGGAGTTGTGCATGCCCATTGAGTTGAACCCTGCGCATGATTGATAGCTAAAACGACTTGAGGTACCTTAAGTTCAATAGGTTCATCAGACACATAAGTATCCGCACCAATGATGGCAATCAATGAGGCCAATTGATTTTTCTGATCAGCTTGCAACTTTTTAAAATCACTTTGATGAATAACCAGCTCTATGGCTACTCCATCGCCACGCAGACCAATCAAATCACCCAACAAATTCCAATCAATGGGTTCCCAATTGTCAGCATCACCAGCTAAGTAGATTCTAAATAAACTAACCCCTGCTCTTTTTCGTAATTCTCTTTGCAAGGCCAGATGAATAGGCTCCATTTCCAAGCGAGTCGAAGATCCGAAAACCTGCAAGTGACTAGGCAAAGACAGCCCCAATAAAAAGCTTTCATCTAGTATTTGCAAAGCGGCATGCCTATCCAATAAACCAGCAACATATTGAGTATCATAAGATAACAGGCATCCATGACACGCGGTGTCACACTGTTTTACACAACATAAAACCTTTTTAGCTGATTTAAATAATTCACCCAAGTCTTGATAGGCTTGAGTTGCATAACCCGCACCATCGCTGGCCGAGTCAAATAAATAGATTGAATAGGTTTTTTCTTTATTGACATCAACACTCGGCCTGACTGCATAACCCAATTCTCTTGCTTCAATACCCAACTGTTTAGCCAAAGCCTCTCTAAGTGCAACAGCCAATGAGGTCGCTGATTTTTTATCAATTAAATTTGCAGTTGTATTTCTTAATTGCAATTCAAAAATATCAGTATGGGTTTCCATTCCCAACAAGACCGATCTTCTAACCAAGTTTTTACTCCCTGGGCATTCATTCTCTAACTCATCTCCTTGTCTATTTTCTTGCCCACCCCTAAGTCTTTTATGCGTATGGTTATGATGCTCATCAACAAACATAGAAGAAAAATCACCATCCGATTTCATAGAGTCCGCACGTCCGCACTTCAAGCAGATACCATAGCCCGTTCCATGTAAACCATCGGTATATTGAAATATTGAACCACTGGCACTATAACGATACCGACCTAAACTAGGGGTTGGTAAATATAACCAATCAGCACCATCCAAAGAGATCCAAGGATCTTTAACCGGAATATATTGTGGTAAAGAAATATCATTGTGAGCTTTATAACGTATATCAACAGCAAAACCAGCTGGCTCTAAATACTCTCTCTTTTCAAAATCCGCCCCCTGATAGCTACAATAAGGACAATCGTCTGGTAATGTCGCCCGCGTACCGGCACCCCCACAATGATTGCATTGCCAAGCATAGCGCCGTGATTGTATTTCAGCGCCTGCATCGGCGTTTGCAGGAATGTGCCAATTTAAAGTGACTCCACCAGAACGATACACACGCTGATTAATGACCGTATCAGTTCCTGGGGCATAATCTCGTAACGCATAAGCTAATCCTCTACTAGGATATCCGCCTTTAACCGCACGATTATCTTCACGACCATTATTCCTTTTCTTATCATCGGGTGTTAACTGTGTTATTTGTCTATTTTTTATTTCTTTATCTTCCTGTGTTTTGTTCACTAAAGACACAACGGATGTTGGAAAACCATAACCCGGTAAGAACCCACGATTAGCTAATTCACGTAACAGATATTCACCACGAATTCTCTCCAAACGCATATTAATATCTCGTTCAGGTCGAGTTTCACCTCCAACAGTCTTTACATCGGATAAGTTGTCCTCAAGTGCCTCAATTTCATCAGACCATCGTACTTCAACCTTGGCCATCATAGACACAGTTGTTGCAAGTGTAACCTGAGTTAACAACCCCTCTAAACACGTCAATCGCGTTAATTGAGCAATGCCATCAACAACATAACTCAATTTAACCGCATCATTTTGTAACCAAGCTTGAAATAATTGACTGGGTGAACTGACACCTTGAGTCGCTTGTTCAAAAAACGATCCTATCTGATAAGTCAAAAGATTAGATATAATATGTGCTTTTAAAAACTCAGTTAAACAAAACGCATTAATATGGCGTTGCACAATACGATCACTTTTTAAAGACACCCTAGGCATCGCTAACGCTGTAGTAAACGGCCATAAAGGATTTCTAAACACAGCCTCACCATGCGGCGTACTTTTACACAAGGTAAAACTGACCGACGCCGTTTCACCACGTCGACCCGCTCGACCCGCTCTTTGTAAAAAATTAGCCGGATGTGGCGGCACATTATTCATGGCAACCCCCGTTAAGCCGCCAATATCTACCCCCATCTCCATGGTGGTTGAACAACTCATTAAATTAACTTGACCTTTCTTAAAACGATTTTCCCGACTCGTTAACTCAGAACTCGTAATCTGAGCAGAATGTTCTACGGTTTTAAAGTACGGACTAAAACTAACGATGGAATCATTTAAATCCGTCCAAACTCCTAAATCTCTCAGCACTCCAATCTCAGGATTCGTTTCTATCCACTCTTGAATCTGATCAGCAGAAGTACCCGACCAAAATGCAATAGGTACAACAGGTAAGGTCACTTTTTTACAGAGCGCCAAATTATCATTATCCAACTGCGCCGGTAAATAAGGCGTGATACCTCGAAATGTGACCGGCAATAAGCGTCGTGTAACTGGACACACCCACGCTTCTCGGACTTGCATAATTTCAACCACACGACTAGAACTTCCTAAATCTAAAACATAGATATTAGTTGCATCCTGAGTTAAACAGCTACGTACACCTCCCCAAGTTGCCAACAACATATCTTCGATAATAATCCGTTGATCAGTATCTTTTATCTCTAAATTAAAGGTATAAGCCAATAAACGAATCAACCATGAACGCCATACCAAAGGATTTTGTGTCGTTGGCCAATGCTTGCCCTCACCAGAAACATCGGGCGCAATAATTCTTGTCGACTTACCTTTAGCTCCCATCCACCGGAACATATCTTCAGTAATTTTCACGGCTTTATTGGCCCGAACATAGTGATCTAACACCAACTGCACTAAATCATGCCAATCATCAAGAGTTACAGAGCGTTGACTAAATACTGCGGGAACATTGTTTAACTGTTGTATTTGAGTGTAGTACAACCTTAGCAAACCTAAACCCTCAAGTGAATATTGGCGCTTAGGTCTCACTAAAAACTCTCTTAGCAAGCATAATTCCGCAAGATCACTATCGCTTTCTAGCGCGGTATTTTCTTTTAAAGTAGGAAATATCCAATTAGCACAATCAGAATTCGTTTGAATAGCAGATTTTGCTTCAGTCCAAGTTAATTTGCTGACTGGAGGATTAAGCATTAAGGCTAACTTTTTATTAACATCATCAAGACTTGACTGCAAAATATGTTGACCAGCATTAATTAAATTAGTCAGTACATCTCTCTGTTGCTCAAGAATACTAATATCTTCTTGTCCGCCAATGACTGGAGCATCAGCAATACGATGATACAAAAAACTCTCAATAAAACTTCTTTCAGTACTTTGCTGTAACTTAGCAGCGAAGCGTGCTGTGCCTTGTCGACTATCCGTAAAACTAATCAGCCTCTTTCCATCCAACGGTAAACTCTCATTACCTTGAGCTAAAGGCTTCATGTACTTCAATATAGTCGGCGTTGAAGTTTGTAACAAAAAAGGCGCACCTAAACGAATAGGTCTAAATAGCTCTGAAGCAATATACTCACGTTTACGACAACATTGGCACAGTAAAGCATCTTTATCATCCTTACTGATTTGATTAACAAATACACCAGATTCAGGTGCATCAACTTCCACTAAAATATTATTAATGAGTAATTTCTGCCGCGTGGCATGTTGATCATTATCCTTTATCAATAAAACATGCTGTTCAAAATCACCAGAAAGATTATTTTGATCTTCCTCGTCGGGCACCTCAACAGCCTCTTGAAACTCATCTTCATCTTCTACAAAATCACGCGACACCAACTGATCTTGAGACTTTTCTGGTAGCACACTGGCGGCTAAATATTCTTCACCACACTCACCACATTGCACCAATTCAAACACAGGATAACCACAATTAGGTTCATCACAATGCAAGCGTTTATCCAAAAACACCTTACCAAAGCCCCACTCAGCATCCTCCAAGTGGGTAGCCTTTCGACCAGAACAACAGGGATTTACACAAGCCCATAATCCTATCTGCGCACGATGAAAAAAGTGCCCTCTTAACGGTAAGAACGCTTTATCGTCTACATTCTTTTGAGGCAATACACCTTGAGTACAAACATCAAGCAGTTCCAACATTTCATTGTTTTTATCAGCGTCCTTGCCTCCAAAGTAATCTTTAGTCAGTGAGGATAAAACCTGAGCACTGCTAATAAGCTGTGATCTTAAATGCCTCGCTTTAGCATTAGACGCCAACGCCACATACTTTTCAGAGGATTCCATTTGCTTAAGCACACTTAAATCAACCGGCTTATTAAGTTTCAAATACTCCTTTTCTAATTCAGGAATAGATCGATGTCCGGTCACAACCGTGACTTGCTCTTCCGAAATACCTGCAATTTGCGATAAGAATTCTCTCAAAGCCTTTTTAGAGTCTTCACCATTACCTGCAATAGTGGCTGATGTGGCCACAAAATGTACTTGCTCTGGCTTACAGCCAAAAGCATGTAAGACTCTGCGCAACAACAAAGTCAGTTCAGCCGCTTGGGAACCCATATAATTATGGGCTTCATCGATCACGATCCAGCGTAATTTTCCTTGTGAACTCTCAATAATCGGTTGGTCTTTATCTCTAACCAGCATATATTCGAGCATCGTAGAATTGGTCACCAAAATAGGCGGCGGATTACTTCGTAATACATCACGCCCTCTTACTTCACAAGCAAAATCATCAGAATTTTTAGTCCCTGTCTTTTCTGGTGTATCTCCTTTATAGAGACAATATCGCACCCTATTATTAAAAGCATCTGCTGCTAACCACCCATTTAAGCGATCACGTTGGCTTTTAATCAGTGCATTTAACGGATACAAAAATAAAGCTCTAACACCGGTTAAAACGTGACTTTCCTTTTCAGCCTCCCTAGCCAAATCATTCAGAATAGGAATTAAAAAACATTCTGTTTTACCAGAACCTGTACCACTACTTACCAACACGGATCGGGTCGAATGATCACCTATAAGAGCCTCCCACGCCTCTAATTGATGCTGATACGGATAACGACTAGGTTCCCAAGGATCCGTTAAAAACTCTTTTCCAAGTTTAGCAGGCTTCATTAACGCATCCACCAAACTAGGCTGTAATAAAGTACCTGAGAGCTCACTAATGGTTTTGGTTGCAGGTTGCCAGCCAAAGGTTGCCTCAAATACCGGATCGGCTAAAAATGAAGCCCCAGCGCCTGCAGGACTCTGATAAAGACTACGCATATGCTCGCGTAATGCATGGTTTCTAAACCCAAATAATCCTAAAGCGGCACGAGTTGAACCACGATTTAAATCTTTAGCGAGTGCCGAATAAAAGGGTTTAAAAGTCATTACATTGTTTCCATTTAATGAGTAGATAGTTGGCCCGCCAAACCGATACATAATTCATAATAATAAGCTTGATCAAACCATTCACGATCAAAGTCACGAATATTTCCCAGCTCAAATAAGAGTTGTGTTGAACACACACCCGTTGATAAAGCAATCTGTGCCGCAACAAAAGGCGCACATAAGACCGAGCGTCGATAACCCTGATTTCTAAACTGACGTTCTGGTCGCAAAGTTAAACTAGAGTGCTTAATGTCTGGGCCTTCATGCCAGACAGCATCAGCGTCATGACGGCCTTGTAACTCTTCTTGTGATTTAATCAATTTGTCTTCAAAACTACTTAGTTGATTAGCGCCGTTGTTTAGGTCTACAAATACTTCATCAAACACACCACAAGCAAGGACTTCCTCAAAAAACAACTTAAGTTGTATCCAGCTAAAAATAAGTCCTAAAAACCGATGCCCTCGCCCTATGGCTCTTCGCCTAAACTCAACAAATTGCTTAAAAACAGTTTCATCATTCAATTCAGGGATATTTAATTGTTTAAACTGCTCCTTTAAACCACCAAAATATAAAATCGATGCGCTTAACCAAGCACTTACAGGCATTAAATGCCAAGAAAAAGAGAGTTGATAAGCCAAGCGCCATACTGAATCAAAGTTATCTTCAGAACTTTTTATTAAAGCTAAACACAAAGTATCTGGACAGTTAATTAAAGCACGAAGCACATCAAAAGCACTGGCGGGATAATCATTACTTAATGCAATAAAATCATGCAAAACAGGCCAATCAGAATGATTTACATCAGCCCCCATCGCTTTAATAATGGCATCAATCTCTATCTTGCGAATGTTTTCATTGGGTTCTCTTATCGCCTCAGATAAAACCGTAGGCGCATAGCGATATTCAACCTCATCGCCCTCCTCGTCTAACTCAACAAAATCATCTGGAACCCTATCGGCTGATTTTTCAAACCATAATGAAGGACGGAATCTAGGCCAAAGACCGTCATAACCTAATATCCACCAAGGCCCAGTACCCAAATTCGCAGGGATGTCCCATGCAAAGCAACCTGCTTTATTCACTCTATTTAAATTAAGTGCTTGAGCTTTAGGATTCCATAAAGGAAACATTTTCACTTGTAATCTATCTTCCCAATCAACCCCTAACCGTTCAGTCTTATCAGTTGTAAAGAAAACAGTTCGCTCCAGTCTATCTTGCTCAAAGCTAATATCAAAACGAGCAACCGTTATAGAGGCAAGCAGCCCTGAGCCCTTATAAATCTTTAATAATGCGGCAGAATCCAACTTATTAGTCATCGACAATCTAGCCGACAAACGGTCTTGTAACTGATGTAAGGCAAATTGCAAACGCCCGTCTTGACCTCTAGATAATTTAGTAGGTGGCAAAGATAAATAGGCTATGTTTTGACCGTTGACTAATATTTCAGACTCTAATCTATAATTAAAAGCGTTACCTTGCCCAACAACCCGAATAGCCCCTAAACGCTCAATAGAACATCGACTGGGTGCTGTTTTTTCACCCATCATGAAAGCTGCGCCTTCACAAGGCACTGGCAATTCCAAACTAATTTGCCGACCTTCAGACCATTTAATATTCAGAGTAACTTGATTAACCAATGCTGAATTAGCCAAGCTAAAAGTCAATTTATACGCATCATTAATAGAGTCAAAGTCAATACTTGAGATAACTTCTGGATTAGGCTGTAGCGTTACCGTAGCTTTATTTAAACCACTTAAAACAAGCACACCTGGCTGAATATTATTACCGACCGTAAGCACTTCAAGGCGTGTTGTCGTAGGCAGCACATCTACTTTTTGACGATATATCAAAGAGCCATTAATCCGATCTCTATATCTTAGCCACACCACACCATAACACTGATCCCATTGACTTGAACGCCAAGCACCCAAACTATCATTAACCGGACGCCATTCCATATTGGCAATGGATATAAAAGATTTACCCAGTTCTGGGCTGTGCCGCTGTAACTTAGGTAAACCATGAAAAATCAAGCGCTTATTCAAGGCACACATTAAATTTCTGCCCACTAAATTAAAGCTTTGCTCACACTCCTCAACTGAATTACAACTAATTTCACAAGAATCTGAATCAGCTAAGGTAAAAAGCACATGACCTTTAACTTGATAAACTTGGCGTTCCATTAACTGGAGTCGCCCTAAATCTGTACTCTCGCCCAACTCATTAAGAGTCAACTGACTGCCATAAGGTGCAACCACCCAAGCTGTTGAGCTTTTAGTGCGAGCCGAAGCTTCAGAGAATAATAACTTCTCAGCATTCTTCTCAATAAAGGTCCAAGTTAACTCACTTAAGGCATGATTCCCTTCAACTGAAATCTCATATTCACTGATACCATCTGCTAATAAAAGAGTTGACTCCTGCAATGCCTCTAAGCCAAGTAGCTCAAAATTTCGCTTATCACAACGATATACAGCCGTTACACCTGAACCTTGCACACAGGTTAAATGGGCAATTACGCGTTGCTGACCGTTAACACTTAATAAAAGCCTTAAACGTACAGGTAATTTTTCAACTTGAGCGATAGCCAATAAACGTTCGCCATTAAATTCCTTTGGTAAATCTATAGCTTGCACAATTTGCCAACCGCCTTGGCTTTGCAGCAAACGCCGTTGCCAACGTAATGGCTTGTTAATTTTGACTAAACCTTCAATATCGCCCAATAAGGTTTTAATGAGCTGCACCACCACCTCATCGTCTACTGAAGAAATAGGTAAAGCTCTACGCCAATTAGAATCAAGATTATATAAGGCGGCCACAGGATCAACCGCATTGGGTATCCGGGCCTGTAGATTTATAATCGCCTCAACCAATTGAATGACAATTTGATAAACACTTTCATCTCGCCATGCTTTAGGTAAGCGTTGCCTTTCGGCTATTTCTTCAGCTAATGCCTCTGCATCAAACCCAGTGGTATTGACGTGCTTATAATATTGCTCTAAAAACTCTTTAAGATACCGAGTAATACCCGCATCTTGATCATTTCTTAACAACAAAAGGGGCAAACCGCCTTCACAAGCGACCGTATCAAAATATCGCGTATGACCATTCCTTTTTCGTAAATCTAAGCCCCACCATTTGATGCCCTTAGCAATCCAATCACGGCGAATTCGATTTTGATCAGGAACCGGTTCAGCAAGTACCTTAAAAAAGAACTCATACGAGCGATCGCCTGAGTAATATCGTTTCCAAGTTTCAGCTGCAAAAATACAAAATAAAGCGTCAAACCCCGCAACAGGTTTATTCTTTAAAACAAACTTAAGGTTCGTTTTAACAGTAGTCTTAATTTCCTCATACATGTTATCTGTACAACGATAAGCATATAAAGACCGGCCATCTGGCTTTGTTAACTGACCAGAAATACATAGAAACTTACTCAGAATAGCTTTTGGCACTCTTAATCCTCTTGGGGTAATCCATCCAACACTTCTTTAATCTTTTTATTATTAGCGCCTACAAACTTCA
>QYQN01000147.1 GCA_007280895.1 Methylococcaceae bacterium | reverse complement strand
TGACTTTGCGCCTTTGCCTGCATCGATGTTGCCATTCGCTGACCACACCACAATATCGCCACCGCCCATGGTGAACACCCGCGATTGATTAACATTAAAGTCACCTTGACTCACGGCGCTTACCTCGCCCTGTTGTTGCGCAACAATACCCAGCGCCTCTGCCCCTTTAGCAATGCCAGCAAGTTTGCCTGCTAAGCCTACATTCACGGCCCCACCTGGCACAACAAGGTTAATATCACCGCCCGCCAAGGTTTTAATTTGACTAAATACCAAGGATAAATCACCTTGATATTGATGACTTGGCAACAAGGTATTAATGGCATCGTAACCTACTTGATAAGCGGCTTTTCGTTCAGTATTTGGCGCACTGGCGGCTTGCGTTGCGGCTAATTTAATTTCGTTGGACAGCACTGCTAGAAACAATGATTGCTGGTGTGCCTCGCTTAGTTGCTGCACATACGCCAATTTTTGCTCAGCGCTCAAGCCGCTCAACAGATTATTGCCCTCGCTATCCAGCACACGTAGATCTTGTAAATACGGACTACTTAAAGAAAAATATTTTTTGCTAAACCCCGCGTAATCTAAGGCTGCTGAAACACCTGCCAATAGCGTAATTTCCGCACCCTCATTGGCAGATAAGGCGGCATTTTTGGTATTGCCAATGGTGTTGATACCCATCGATCCGCCTAAACTAATATTACGTCCCGCTTGAATATCCAGCTGTCCTGGCCCACCTAATTCAATTTGCCTATTATTCGCTAACACCACACCGTCACTACTAATTAAGGCATCGAAACTTATGTCACGCCCCGCCTTAATCTGTGTCACGTCCTGCGCAGACAGATGCTGCCCAGAGATACTCAAGTTATTGATATCACGTCCGGCACTAAACACCGCAGCGTGCGGTAAGAAAAAAGTCACTTCAGCAGCAGAGGAAAATGAAATATCGCCCTGTTTAGCAATAAAGAGCGCACGGGACGAATCAGGGTTCTCAGTTGGCGTAGCCGTATGAATTAACGTAGCGTCGGGCGTGGAGGCGTCTAAGCGTTCGCGCAAACGAATCAAGCCATCGCTAAGACTGCCTTCAAGCTGTTGCGTGGGGGCACTCACACTAGGTAAAAAACGTGGCTCAGCATCAGACATATTAATATTGATTAATTGCGCTGCGTCTAAATTAGTCCCAATGGAGCCGTAAGCTAGCACCTCCAAAGCCCTCTGCGACGAGGGCATCAGCGTCATTGAGCGGTCAATGCGCACATCGCCAGACAGTGCTGCTGCACGTAAGATGCTTGGATACAAGGCATACTCAAACCCTGAGGAAGTGCCTGTATCAAGACCTTTAGCTATCCTGAGTGCATCGACATCATTTGCCAACACCACATTACCCGACGTCGCCGTAAGGTTGACCGCACTGTCATCCTGATAACTCAAAAACAGTGAATCGCCTCCGGCAGCCATGGGTAACACATTGCTTTGCTTCAACACCGTAGGATTAAGGACTGAAGCGATAACCACCTCTTGGCGTGCGGTCAGATTAACGCTACCCGCAGCTAAGGCCAACACGGCACCTAAGCCATTGTCAGCACGACGTATTCCGCCTCCTGTATTAATTGTTGCGGTACCACGCCCAACAAAAAACTCACCACCAAAAATAGAGTGCTCCGAAGTGATGTGCAAATCTCCACCGCCATTAACCTCAGTACCATTGGCCACCCATTGGTTGATCGCCGTGCTTAATTGACCAAAGGGCTTACCCGTGCTTGGCAACATAACTGACAAATCACGGACCTCACCCCCCGCTAAAATAGTGACATCTCCGCCGCCAAAGGAGCCAATATTTTGATTAAAAAAACGCTTTCCTTGTGCAGAAATACCATTAATAGCATTGGTGCGATCTCCGCTGAGATTAATTCCCCACGCCGTCGGGCGATTGTTTTTATCCAAAACGCCACTGCGCACTAACCAGTCACTGCTCTGTTGACCGGTATTAATACCCCGAATATTGCCACCTGCCTGCACAGTAATTGCGCCCCCTTGTGAGGGATATTCAGCAACGGTAAAAGCCAATCCTAATAAAGCTTCATTGACATAACCATAACGTAACAAGCTATTCAACGGCGCTGGGTTTAATTGATTCAGATACTCGGCCTCCGTTTCACCCACACTTACACCGGTATAACCTGGCACTGCGCCGCTTATTAATTGTCCACGGGTAAACTCTGCGGGCGCGCCCATCGTATACACTGCTGCTGCGGCCTGACTGTCGTTTGGATCAGTGAGAAAACTCATATCACCCTCAGCATTCAGCTTAATGTCGCCCGTACTTGTTCTTAGTCGCACTTGCGAAGTCACTAACTCACCTGTGCCATAAAGCGATGGTGCAACATAATGACTCGCTAAATTGAGGTCGCCGCCTGCAATCAAGTGATAACTCCAAGAGCGTCCAGGCTGCACGACATCTGCTAATTGCATCGACGTTTGCCCAGGCAAAAAAGCTGTTGCAAAGCCATCCGTCAGGCTTGCATTGAGTGTTAAATCATCGCCTGCACGTAACGTTAACATGCCTGGCAAGGTTGTTTTGCCCTGACTATCGGAGTAACGCCACGCCAGTAAATCCCATTGATTGTTTAAACTCAACTGCGCTGCACCTCGAATATCAAGCCCTGGCAAGACCTCAAACTCAGCCCCCGAATAATTTTCCAAACGTGGCACAGCATTCATAAATTGCTGAGTGTCTTGTTGCCACGCGGCAATATCTTTGCTGTTAATGCTGCTGTAACCTGCATAAACACGCGTTGCTTCCAGCGTTGTGCGAGCGCTGTCAGCACCAATGATATGAGTACGCAGCTCACTAAGCTTGAGGGTTTGCAACGCATCATCACGTCCTGTCCGCAACTGCACCGTTCCGCCCTGAGCTGCGGCACCTCCCGCGACATTAATTGTGCCGCCCAGTGCTGATAAGTCTAAATAACCACTTCCCGTAGCGTTAGTTTGTACGGTATCTAACAGAACGCGGCCACCCTCACTAGTAGGATTACTGGCACTGGCAACAATTGCTCCTGTTGCTCCCACGGTAATACCTTTCCCGCCCAAAATAGTCACATCCCCGCCTTGCGCGCCACTGGCATTGAGTGTGCCATTAACCGTAACCAACCCTTGCTCAGCGTGCAGGCTAAGATGGTGCGCGTTGATACTGTCTGTGGCAGCAAGCGTTATATCGCCACTATGTTGCTGGAACTGTAAGGTGTCGGTAAAGCCAGCGGCTTTGAGTTGTTTAGTCAGTGCCGAGAAAGTCTCTGCTCCTAAACTATTCACTTCTAACTGAAATTGACCTTGTTGAAATTGAGACACGGCATCCGCTTCGTTTAACGCCGAGATATTACCCTGCCAATTAAATTGCCCGTTCGCCGCATGAATAGCCAACACGCCTGCCGCACTGCTTTGCTGTCCCTGATACGTGGCGCCTGCCAGCTGAATCGTTGCGCCCTCAGCAATATTGACATGGCCGGCTGTTGCCGATAACGCTAGCTTTCCCGCCGATGCAGACTTCACCACCTCGGTAAAATCAATGGTGCGACCTGACAAATCAATGCGAGAACCTTCCAGTACATCAACATCGCCTTTTACAGCAGTGAGCGTAAGCTTACCCGCTGGCAAATCAAAACGTCCATGACTGCGCACGGTGTCCGCAGTTATTGCCCAGCTTGCTCCTAAGTCATTAAGTGTGGTCGGCACGTCTTCGCCCAGTGCAGAAATAATGACCTGATGCCCACGCCCATCAAGCTCCGTCGTAGAACCTGCTGCCCCAATAAATTGTCCCGTATTAAGCTGTAAATCACCCGCTACAGTTAACTTACTTAGCCCTTGCTGTCCTACGCCTTTAATCGCTGAACTAGCGTTAACATTGATATTGGCAAAACCATTAAGGGCATAAGCACCTTCAGCTAAGTGAAGGTAGTGCGCATTTACTGCCAACACGCCTTCACCTAAGCCAATGCGGCTGGCGGTCGCGGCAGTATTAGTAAGCGTTAGCGTCGTGGCCGATAAGGTGGTGGGCGTTAAGGTATTATTGAAGCCATTAATACTCGCCGCATCAATACTAAGCAAACCAGCATTAATGCTCACGCCGCCATAGATATCAACATCACTTGCACTGGTAAGCAGTAATTCATCAAGAGCAAATTGTGTCTGCGACAACACCAAGCCTGGAGTCTCAGCAGGTACTTGACCTAAGCTAATCTTGCTGGCTTTTAACGCTAAGGAGCCGCCGTGCATGTCAATGGCACCCGCAAAAATAGTATTTTTAGTTGACTCTAAAAATAGTGAGTTATCCGCGCTTAAGTGCGCACCCGGCTCGACAACAAGCGTTCCCGCCTTGCCTGTCACGGTGTTATCTCGACTCACCAAGCTTTGCTGCTGAGCACTTAACCGCAGCAACGCCCCATCACTGCTATCTGTCGCCTGATTGACCACCCTCAAGGCAACGCCTGCCGTTGCTGTTTTGCCTGAACTCAGCAATGTGGCACCCGCGTTGATACGCACCTCATCACTTGCTGCTAATAACCATTCCTCGCCCGTTAAAGACACCTCGTCTTCTACACTCAAGGTTTGCGAACTCACAGTCAATAACTGTCCTGTTGGTGTTTTACTGCGCACACCACCCAATAAAATACTGGGTGCGTGCAATTGATTTAAATCCTCGGCCAGCAAGCCCACCGTACCCGTTTTAAGTGCAGCTAAAGCTTCTTGATTTGCCACGATGGCTAAATGCTCAGCACTGATGTCCACTTGACCACCGCGTCCGTTATTGTCTGGTGCAGCCACAACTTGCGCCCCCATGGTTAAACCCGTTTGGGCATTGATAGCAAGACTCCCTGCATCGTCGGGTAATGCAGAAACAACTGTTGCGTTGGTGGCCGCTTTAGCAGAAAAGAAGGTCGTAGCGAAATAATCTGAGTACTGCGCACGTGTGCGAGCCAACGCACCCTCTTCCACCACAAAACCTTGCCAACGCGCTGCCGCGCTGCCCGCACTGGCAACCCCATAACGCCCTGCCACAACCGTGCTACCCGCAAGCGTAGTCAGTGCCTGCGCTGGTGATAGATCCTGTGTACCCGCTTGTGGTGTCACCAGATAAGCCCCGGGCAACAGTGCGTAATAAGCAGGCAATAAGCTATACCACGCCGCAGCTAAGGCTGAGCCAGAACTAAGATAAACACTGTCACCCACCTGTAAATTGGTTGTTGCAAACAGATAAGGATCATAAGGTGTCAAGGCCTTATCTAACTTAGGCATGATGGCAAAACTATGGCTATGCTCGGTCGCGCTGGCATCTAAGCTATCAATTGAGCCACCTGGCCCAGTAATAAATTCGTGTGCATACAGATTACCGCCCCCTGATAAATCAATCTTAGCGTGTTTTTCTAAGGCAATATTTGGCGCTGTTAATGCAATATGTTTTTCTGGTGGACTGTCGATGACACTATTTTTATTGCCATTACTGTCTAACGGATACAGCCACGTTAACCCACCCGAACCTTGTCCAAAAGGAATGGTCAAGCCTGCGCCAGAAACCGAGGTGACACTGCCCGCAGCCAAAGTCAGGGACTTCGTCGCCGTCATAGTCAGCGTACCAAAAGGCACATTTATTGTTCCTGCCTGCATAATAGTGGGCGCACTGAGGCTCAACTTCCCCCCTGCTGAATACACTGGTGCCGGCACCTCACCACTATTAAAAATACTGAGGACTTGATCGTCACTACCCGTCACCATGATGGCGTAATCGCTTAAACTGGCAGGATAGAGTTGACTGGCATTAATGGTTAAATCTCCTGCCAGCTTGAATTCCCCCAAGAAATTTTTAGGGTCTGGATTGGGACGAATGCCCACAGTGCGCACGTCACCTTGACTGTTTAACACCACGTTATTAATCCCGTTAAAACTTAGCCCACCAACTAAATCAATACCTTGTGCGTTAACAATGACGCTACCCTCGCCCGTTTTTGCTGCGGGTGCGAGCGTGCTAAAAAAACCACCCTCACTTTGTTCCGTATCAATGCGACTGCTGCTAGATCCTAACTTAGCATACGCAGTGGTTAAACTCAGTTGGCCAGCTGAGGTTTTTATGGTGGGCGTATCTAAGACAATTTGACGCGTGGCGTGTAAGGACACATCGCCTTGAAACTGGATACTGCCTGCATAATTACCCGTCACACCCAGCACATCACTTTTAAACAACAAGGACGCAAAACCTGCCTCATTAATTTGTCGATTGCTTAAGAAAGCTCGACCACTGAACATGTTGGCATCTAAAGCATCTTCCGATGACAACTTGCTAGGGATGCTAAGACCATCAGTAGCCGTAATCATGAGGGTGCGCGGTAATTTTGGATTGCTATCATCAGGAAATAAATCCCCAGGATTAGGGCCCGTAGATTTATTGCGCAAGCTGCTATTTAACTCAACACTTAAGGTTCCACCTGCCATGTGAGCGTTCCCGCCTTGTGCGTGAAACAGGCCATCAGCTAACAATCCTTCACCCGCTGCAAGGCTAATACTGCCACCGTCCGAGCTGATGGCTGTTGACTCGGTGTGATATTGACCTGGAACTGAAGTCGGCACGACGAAATCTAAGGTCGCTGTAGTGCCTGAAACATCCATCGTTGAGCCTTCGTGCGCGATAATATACCCACGCTTGGCGGTTACTTTAATATCACCACCTGCCGCCACCTCACCCGTGCGTAAGCCAAACGTATTCAGGTCTGGCATAAACACCCCACGTGCTTGCAAATGACTGCCTTGTCCCAACCAAATTTTTTGCTCAGCAAAAAATCCTTTATCAACGCTCGGTGTATTGAGCGTCAACGCTATCTGACCTGCTGGTGCATTAATAGTGCCCTCGACCATAATCGACGTATCAGACGTTATCTCCACCGATCCCCCCGCATCCGTGCTTAACAGTGCACCCTGTCCAATACTAAGCTGCTCGGCACGGTTTTGACCCAGTAATTCACTAAACGATAAGCCCAAATGCATGGGTTTACGCAGCGCGTCAGGCAAGGTCACCACACGACTAAAGTCTGTTAACTTACTCCCTGTGGCCTGTGTGACTAAGTTGTCCGCCAACAACCAATTTTGTTGTTGCAGTACAAGTTGGGCATGTTCAGCAACCTGTAAGCCTGCAACCGTAGCCGTCACCTGATACGCAGCAAAACCACCCTGCTGGAAAAAATCTGGCCGTAAGTACAGTGCTGGGTTTACCTCAGAACTGGGGCTAGGTATAGCCTGCGCCGCGCCAATAAAGACTGCGTTGGTGCTCAGCGCCAAACTGCCACCCTGATTAAGACCAAAGCCTGTCAATTCACCTTCTATGTTTAAACTGGCCTGAGCACCGCCGCCCTCATGACTCAACGCCGCTAAACTCAGTGCCCCGCCCAGCCCAGAATGCAAGGTAATATGGCTGTCTAACCACGCCCCACCACTGACATCTAAATGACTACCCGTTGCCAAGCGTAACTCGCCTTGCTCTGCTTGTAAGGCTATGCTGCCACCGTCGTGGGCGATTACCGACAACGCTTGCTTACGTGAATTATCATCAACATCATTTAGCCAACGACCCGCCACATCAATGGTGGCACCTGCTGCCACGGTTATCGCACTGGCTTGCAAGGTTTCCGCTACCGTGACGGGATGTAATTTAACAGTGCCTGATGGGATGGTAATCGACCCGTTTATATTAAAACCCGTTGCCGCCATATCCAATACGCCATTAGCTGGTAAGGATAGATATGCCCCGTTAGCAAGACTTATTTTGCCATTCGTTTTAATGCTGACCTGACTCATCCCAGCCCGTTCGAAGACATCTGCCGATAAGTTTAGCGGTGTCACTGGCAACGCTCCCTGATTAAGCGCGTCATCTTGAAGCCCTAAAACAGTGCTCTCGCTAGGCACAACGACAGACTGAGTGCCATTAAAAACAATATCTTGTGCTGCTAATAAATTATTATTACTTAAATCTAAGCTAAATGAACTGCCTACTGCACGCTCAGCAACGGTACGCTGCAAGGCACCCGCTTCAACCTTACCCTCAAAGTTGCCTGCCAAGGTTGCGCCATACGCAGACATCAGAACCTGACCACCGGACTTGCCTTCAGTATAGCCCGCCGCAAAATAGTGCCCCCCTAAACCATTGAGCGTCCATGAATCGGTCACACCCAACGCGGGATATTGCTCAACCACAGGAGCGACGAGGCTGTCGTAATGCCGGTTAGGATCGGCGGTGGCAATAGGGTACAGCTGACCTTGAGAGAGTAATTGAGTCGTGTCGATGAACCCCTCTTGATAGCGCACCGAGCCACCTGAAATATCAATTTTACTTTCTGGATGCGTCATTAACGCGCCGCTAGTGCTTAGCGATACAACGCCACCCGAGGTACTGCGCTCAGCAATGGTTCGGGCAATACGATCCACCGCACCTTTAATATCAGCGATAGGAATAGTGGCACTTTGCACTTCGCCATCAGCACCGTAGGTCATCGTGACATCGCGTAAATCAACATTGATTTTTTTGCCATAGAGCACGCCATCACGCTGTAACGGCGCGTCCCGTAATTCATTCTTACGCAGTTCAACGCTCAGCACATTTCGCTCCATCGGCAACGGAACCTCTTTTACGCCTGAAGCATCCACCACACTGCCCGCCTCCAAAACAATTTGAGCATCTCCTTTAGCAGTGCTATCAGTTGGATCATCAAGTGCTGTCATCGTGATCGTGCCAGATTTCGCTTGCACTAAGGCATGCTCGTGGACAAGCACATCATGCCCACTTAGCTCTACGACTGAATGGCTTTGCGCCTGTGCGTCAAGTGCGGTAATTGGCTTGCCGTTAGCATCTGTTGAGGTATCCAGGTTCACCCCTGTAAAGCTATCGCGCCCTACCTGAAGCGTTGCCTTGGTGCCCAAGTCATCAGCCAGTGCAAGCGTTCTGCTGGTTGCCTGTGGTAATAATTTACCGCCCGTACCAGACGGATCTTGATGCCCTTCGCGTGCCAGTAACCTGACTGAGCCATTGAGATTAACCGACGTCGTTGCCGACACGATGCCTTCTTGATTGACCGCAAAACCCAGCAAACTGGCATTCCCACGCTCTGCAATCACCTTCCCCAGCGCATTATTATTGACTGCACCGCCAGTACCCACTTCAACAAGCAATCCACGAATATCTGAACCACTGCCAGCTTCTTGCAAATACACTTTATCTTGTGCAGCGGCAAGAATAGTTTGTCCATCGGGCGTGGTGATTGTGCCTGCATTGTTAATCAGAGGCGCAGCAATAATTACACGCCCACCAGCGCTCGTGGTAGTAAGCTGCGCACCTGGCTCTAGCATGATTTGAATCTTAATTTTTTGCCCCTGCTTATCCAGCACTGGCTGCCCTTGGCTGTCTTTTATATACAGCTCGCCATTGCCCTGCAAAGCGGCACTGCCATCGGTAACAAAGGCATTGGTCAAGCCATTTTGAAAAGCGGCCTCGCTAACACCTAAGGTACTTGCCACCAAAGAATTGACATTAACCTGTGCATGCTCACCAAACACAAAACCGTTTTGGTTAACCAAATACACCTGTCCATTAGCGGTTAAGCGTCCCAGAATACGGCTAGCATCGGCTTGTTGAATGGTATTTAAGGCGACCGCCGTGGCACTGGGCTGCTCAAAATGCACGCTGTTTTCAACACCAATATTAAAACTTTGCCACGCTATGCTCGCCTTATCAGTGCTTTGCTTAATGGTTAATGCGTTCCCAGACAAGGCCGCCTCGGCATGCCCTTGCGTAGCAATTTCAATTGGTGTAGTGGTGAGTGCAGCAGCGTTACTGGGTATGGGCAAGTCTGCATGCGCGGTTGATAGCTGGGCAGCAAGAGCCAAACTGCCAGCCAAAAGCTTACGAATAATGACCACTAAGGGACGCATCGGAAACTGTGTTAATGGGTAACTTTCACCAGACAAACCCTTATGTTGTGTAAACCATCCAAGCAAACACGGCACGGTGAGTGCTTTTTTTTGGATTTTCATTTCATCCTCCTAAAATTCATACGCTAAACGGAAATCAACGCGCTGACTGCCTACTGAAACAGTGCCTTGTTTTGCTAGCGGATACGCCCAATCAAACTCGCCAAACCAACGTTTGAACAGTTGTAAACGCAGTCCAGCACCCGTGCCTGCCAACTGATAAGAGCTAGGGCTTGGTGCCAGTGCGTGATCTATCCATAACGAAGCATAATCAACAAAGAGATGGGCACGGAGAGTGTGGGCAACATCCCATGAGTTAACTTGCCATTGAGGACTATGCAATTCCAACGAGAAATTAATCCCCTCATCGCCCAATTGCTGGCTTTGATAATAACCACGAACACTTTGCTGACCACCGACAGCGAATTGCTCATTACTGATCAGTGGCGTACTGGTCAACTGTCCTGAGACACGCGCCGCCAAACGCAAATCCCACGGTAAGTAATGGAGCTGTTTTAGTTCAGAGGTAAGGTAAGCAAATCCTGCTTTGGCCTTGGCGCGACGCTGATCAAATTCGTGCTGATCGTTGCCCAAACCTGCTACTGAAAAATGCAGTGCGGTAGTTAACGAAGTGCTTACCCCAGGATAATGCCAACTGCTATCGTAGCTCAGCAACAAAGGTAAATATTGAATTGGCGATGTCTGTTGATCTTGCCCTTGCTGCGTCACACCTTGAGTAAAGTTTTTGTAATCAACGCCTAACGTTAAATTGTGACGATACGCAGCAAATCCAGCTAAAGGTTTTAATAAGCGCAGGCCGTAAATCTCACCCGTGCCCAGCACCGATAAATTACCAATATTCGCACCTAATTGGGTGGATGAATTAATCCCTACGCCGTACATAATCAAGCGCGAATCTGCCACACCCGTGGGCAACACATAGGTGCCTGACCACACTTCGACTTCCTCATTATTTTCTGGCGATACTTGATAGGATAGCGACGCACTGTGAAAACGTTGCCAAAGATTGTCATAACGAATTGCGGCCACCAGTCGCGACCGTGTTGTACTCTCTGAATTACGACTATTTATTTCTACACTTCCGTGCACAGGCAACGTATCGTTAACACGCAATTCCACTTCAGTTGTACCCGGTGTTATTCCTGCACGAAAAATAGGTGTAATGCGACGATCAGCTGATTCATTGCTCAACTCATTCACCTGCGCTTGTACAGTGGGCATATAGGGCACTTGCCCTACAGCTAAGGCGGGCACTTTTGCACGAATTTTGCCAAGCAAAAAATACCGTGAGCCAGTAATTTTTAAGCGTTCGATACTCCCCTCAATGACGTTTAAACGTACTAAGGCACCCTCAACATCTTGCTCAGGAATTTCAACTAAAACAGTGGGATAACCTTTGTTTTTATAGACTGTCTCCAACGCTTGACGAGCACGCTCTACATCATCAACGGTTTTTTTGGGACCTAAAAAAGGATATAAGGTTTTTTCGACTAACTGCTGCTCAAGCACTGAATTACCATCAACTTGCATTTCCAGCATAGCGAAGGTCGGCAACGCCTCAGAGGCGGGCGTTGTGGCTTCAGGCGACTGATGTTCAGCACACCGCACAAAAGGAGAAATAATCAACAGGCTAGTGCCAAACACTAGAAATTGGATGACTGGCTTCATAAAAGTAGAATGCTTACACAGAATAATCGTTAAAATTGTGCTCAACAAAAATAGCTAAAGCAGTTAAATTTGCACCTAAGCTTAACTATTTTGCAAACTACAT
>QYQN01000081.1 GCA_007280895.1 Methylococcaceae bacterium | reverse complement strand
CTCATTGCAATAGCAAACGCAGTAGAAGCCTTTTGTTTTAACAAAGCAACTGAAATTTCAGCTGTTTTTAAAGGATAAACAGCAGATACAGCTTTAACAATTGCAGCCTGAAGCGCTGGCGTTTCAGCAACAACCGCCACAACAACGTCAGAAGCTCTACGTGCATCAACTACTTTTACCGCAGCGGCAGTAAACGCAGCCGCTTCGTTTTTATGTAAAGATACATATTTAGCAACAATTTTATCCGCAATTAATGGATATTTTTTTGCCAAAGCAATAGTTTGCGCACTAGTTGATGTGGCAACACTATTGATTATGTCAAGACGAGCTTGTTGTGCTTTAGTAATAGCACTTGCAAACGGAGACACAGCAATTAATGCCACCGCCAACAATAAAGCGTTAAAAATTTTCATAAATATTTCCTAAAAATGCATTTTAAAAAAAGTACCCTCGCCTAGAAAAAAGTTGTTTAGCTCAGATAAATACCAAACACACCCTATGTCCCTGTTTTTCTAAACGAAGCTACAACAACGATTAAAAAATTAGCCGTTCAAAATTCAAACATAACTAACAAATTAATATTGTCGAACAAATTTTAAGTTAATAACAAGATCACTGTCAATCGATGCTTGATGCCAGTCGCGGAATCACGAATACAGCCACGCCACGCCAAACCAAAACATCACCAGCTAACAAATTTGCTTTTGTGCCTGTAATTAGCCATCATATCTAACTTAGTATCAGAATAAAGACTAAATTCTGTGTTTAATTTTTTTTAACCAACGGTAAAACAAATGAAAATCACCCCTCATTTTTTTCCATTATGGATTTTATATCTTATTTCTTGTGCGTTATTTGCACCGACTATTTATGCTGGAAATGACACACTATCGTATCGTTTAGGTAGCGGTGACAAACTAAAAATCACTATATTTAACCAAGAAGATTTAAATGGCGAATACACCATCGATGGAGCAGGCAATTTTTCACTCCCTTTAGTTGGCACTATTGCCGCAAAAAATCTAAGCTTAGAAGAGCTTGAAGTAAGGCTTAAAGACACGCTCAGTCCTGATTTTTTATTAAACCCTCAGATCAGCATCCAAGTTCTTAATTACCGGCCATTTTATATTTTAGGGGAAGTTGAAAAACCAGACTCATACCCCTATGTTAGCGGTATGACCTACCTTAATGCTGTCGCCATAGCCGGTGGCTTTACTTATCGTGCGAAGCAAGACTATGTTTATGTTGTTCATAGCAATGACAGCACGCAAAAGGAAGAAAAAACAAAAATGGACTTGCCTGTTATGCCTGGCGATATCATTCGTGTAGACGAACGCATGTTTTAACGCTCACTCAACAAAGGCGTCTCTTGCTATAACAAGAGGCGCCTTTGTTAGTGTACTTCATAAAGTAAAACGCCCCTGATTGCACCGTATCCAGCACGGCTACCACATTAAACTTTTGATTTTAACTTGTTTACCTACGGAAAACTTATGTCACAAAGCAACTACCCTCCTACTCAAAACTATAGCGAGGCTGCTTTTCAAGATGAAAGCTCAATATCACTCAACCACATATTTCATATATTTTGGTTGCGAAAAACCTTGTTTATTGCCGTATTTGTGTTTGTTTTTATTGCAGGCACCGTCATCGTATTTCAGTTAACACCAAAATTTACCACTGAAACCAAGATCTTAGTTGGCACAGATAAAGCGAAAGTAGTTGATGTTGAGGCAGTACTTAGTGGCAACTTAGGCACTGATAGCGCAGTAAAAAGCGAAACCGAGGTCCTGACTTCAAAAGGCTTGGCGAAAAAAATCATCACTAAGCTTGGCTTGCTCAATATGGAAGAATTTAATCCCAACCTAAAAGAGAAAAGTTTTTTTGCAGAAATAAGTCCTTCTAATTGGTTTTCTGATGAATTTAAAGCTTCTATAGGCTTACTCAATAAAAAAGAACCTCTCACCGAAGAAGAAGCACAAGAACGACTCATGGCAACGGCAACCAATATTTACTTAAGTAAATTAAAAGCCGCACCTGTTCGAGGCTCTCAAGTTATTTCTGTCACCTTTGAATCACCCGATCCGAAACTGGCTGCACACGTGACAAATACCCACGCAGAAAGCTATATCATTGGTCAGCTTGAAGCTAAATTTGAAGCCACACAAAAAGCTTCGTCATGGCTTAACGAACAGCTTTCGGGTTTACGTTCAAAAGTTGAATCCTCAGAACGCGCCGTCGAAATCTATCGCAAAGACCATGGCCTAAGCAAAGGAACCAATGAATCTGGCTTAGTTGGCGAACAACTTTCTGAAATTAATAGCCAACTTATTATCGCCAAAGCAGAGCGTGCAGAAAAATCAGCACGCCTTACCCAAGTAACGCAATTACTGCGCAATGGCACTGACATTGAAACGGCTAGCGAAGTCTTATCCTCCGCATTAATCCAAAATCTACGCCAAGAAGAAGCAGAACTGCAACGCAAAGTGTCAGAAATGTCTGTGGAATTAGGCGCAAAACACCCTAAGTTAATTAGAATTAACGCTGAAATTCTTGATCTTAGAGGCAAAATAAAATCTGAAATCACTAAAATTGCCTCTGGACTCAAAAATGAACTTAACATTGCCAGCACCCGCGAAGCCAGCTTGCAAAACAGCTTACAAGCCCAAGAAAACAAATCGGGCTCACACCGCGAAGAAGAAGTACAACTAAGAGCGCTGGAAAGAGAAGCTAATGCTAATAAAGTATTATTTGAAACTTTCTTAAATCGTTTTAAAGAAACCTCCTCCACGCAAGGCATGGAAGAAGCTGATGCACGCGTTATTTCTGCTGCTGAAGTGCCGGTGTTGCCGTCCTTTCCAAAGAAAGACATGATGATGGCATTAATTGCAGTGCTTGCCACACTTTCTGGTACTGCAGTAATTTTTGTCTTAGAAATGTTGCATCCTGGCTTACGCACCCCTGAAGAAATTGAACGTTTCTTAGGCATTCCTGCCATTGCCTTACTGCCACAAATTGATAGAAAAATTGATCCTTTCAATTATGTGTTAGACAAACCCCACTCCAGTCTTAGTGAAGCCCTTAGCTCCTTACGGGTATCCTTAATGCTGTCTGATCCAGATAAAAATGTGCAATCGGTAATGGTAACCTCATCCTTACCTGCCGAAGGAAAAAGTACCACAGCACTGTGTTTGGCACGAAGCGCTGCCTTTTCAGGACAAAAAGTGATTGTAATCGATGCCGATTTCCGTCGCCCAACCATTGAAAAGAAATTAAATATCGCAGCCAACACAAAAGGTCTTACCGACTATATTTTGGCGCACGATGGCAAATACACGGACTTCATCGTACAAGATGACCGGACCAATATGTACATTATGAGCAAAGGTAAAGCAGATTATGTTAATCCTGTGGATATTTTATCCTCCCACAAAATGGAAGCCTTACTGCTGGAATTAAAACAAAACTTTGATTTGATTATTATTGATACGCCGCCCGTTATGGCCGTAACCGATGCACGGGTATTAGCCTCAATGGTTGATAAAACCTTATTTGTTGTATATTGGGACAAAACACCAAGACAAGTGGTTAAAACGGGGCTTGAAGAGTTACTCAAAGCCAACCCAAGTATTGCAGGGATTGTCTTGCAACAAGTAAACTTTAAAGAATATAGTAGCTACAGCTATGGTGAATCAGGGTACTATTATAATTACAGTAAATACGGTCAATATTATACAAACTAAGCAACGCAATGATACCTGTTGAAAAATCACTTCTGTTCCAAAAAATAATTACAGGGCTTGTGCTCCTCTTCAGCGTGAGCTTATTGGCCATGGCCTGGCCACGCTGCAGAGCAGCCTTTGATTTTTTACCAGCAAAATACGCGCTTGAAAAAATCAATAAAAATACTGAGTTGGATGAAGAAGAAATTGCTATCGCTCTTGAGCAGACTGAACAAAGCGCTGAAATTTTTGCAGATCCTCGCTATTCAGAAGGCATGAGCCAACTGTTATTACTTGACGCTCAAAAAAATGAATCATTGGACTCGGCCGCCAACGATTCCTTAGCACTCGCTAAAAAAAGCGCAGAACATGCCCTTTCTTTAGCACCAGCAAACGCACTGTTATGGTATCGACTGGCCGTGATTAATAGTTTATTGAATACCTCACCGGAGGACATCAAAAAAACATTGCTCATGTCAATAATGACAGGCCCGAATGAAATGGGCATCATGCTTCCTAGATTACACATGAGTCTAATGCTATTTTCGTTGCTTGAGAACGATGACAAAGAGCAAATCATTAATCAAATTATTACCGTCTGGTCTCTTGCGCCGGCTGATTTTTTACTCATCGTCGCAGATAATACTAACATGATGGAGAGCACAAAAACCTTACTCACTCCTCACCATACCACTGAGCTAAGTGAAATGGAGCAAGCCCTTGAAGAGCGTCATTAATTCATTTTTTAGAAAGCCCCCACTTCCTGCCGTAACCCCTTTTTTACCTGATGGCTTACGTGTTTATTGTATAGGTGATATTCATGGTCGCTATGACTTACTTTGCCAATTGCACGACAAAATCACCCACGATGCAGAAACCTTTTCTGGTCAAAAGGTAATTATTTATTTGGGTGATTTTATCGATCGCGGCTTACACTCAAAAGAGGTGCTTGACTGCCTAAGCAAACAAACCAATGACTTATTTGACTATATTTATCTCCGTGGCAATCATGAACAAACCTTATTGGACTTCCTTCAAGAAGACTCAGTTGGGCGCTCATGGCTAACCTACGGCGGGCAAGCTACCTTAGCAAGCTACGGCGTGTCATTAGCAAAAATTCCCACTAAGCGTGAAGATTTTATTGCGCTACAAACGCAATTAAGAAAAAACTTACCTGAAGCGCATTATAAATTTCTTGTTGCAACCCGCTTATCTCATCAGCTTGGTAATTATTTTTTTGTGCATGCTGGCATTAATCCACAACTACCGCTTCATAAACAGAATAATGAAGATATGCTGTGGATTCGTGAAACCTTTACTGAAACAACTAAAACATTTGAAAAAATTATCGTTCATGGTCATACCGTCACAGAACACGCCGAACTGTTGGCTAATAGAATTGGTATCGACACAGGTGCTTACGCAAGCAGCGTACTCACTTGCCTAGTACTAGAAAGCACGACCCAAGCACTTATCCAAACCAACGCAAGCTAATGGATAAATTAAACACCACGCAGCTAGCCTTAAAATACTACCTT
>QYQN01000124.1 GCA_007280895.1 Methylococcaceae bacterium | reverse complement strand
GCCAAATTGAAGATTTAATGCCAATTTCCCAGAGATTAACCGGACTGAAAAATATGCGTATCTACCAGTAGATTCATAATCGTTCAGTATAGAATTCATTGAGCACACTATCAGGCAAAGGCGCATCAAAATTTTCAGGGATAGAAAAAGCCTCTTCCATTACGCCAAAAACAACGGGATAGTGTGCTCTATCAGAAGTTGAAACCACCAACTCCTTTAAGTTGTGATAGTTGGTTTGCACCAATTTTTTTAGAAAGCTTTGTTGAACAGATTCGGGTAGAGTTTCATAAAGTACGTATATAGACTTTCAGATAAATAACTTCCACTGATACATCTATAACATGTTGATTAAAAATAATTTTATTTTCACAAAATGGAAATTATTTATCTGAAAGTCTATAGACTATGTGCAGCATCTGCTTGTTGTCTGTTCATAGGGTATAAAATAGTTTGGATGGCATGGAAATTTACAGCAGATGAAACAGGTACTGTTCGAACTGGCAATGGTTCATTGGTATCAAGTATTAACAAACTAGTCAAGCGATTCAATCTGGAGAACCAAAAATGTCAACAATTACAATGTACGACGCATCCTTGCCGGTATTAGCCCGCATGTTAAAAAACTTATCCGCCATTCTTGATAAAGCAGAGAGTCATGCCGAAGCAAAAAAGATTGATCCAACCATTTTTGTTAATGCAAGACTGGCTCCTGACATGTATCCATTAAGTCGGCAAGTACAAATTGCTACCGATATGGCAAAAGGTTGCGCTGCGCGATTAGCCGGTATTGAAGTGCCTAGCTATGGAGATAATGAAACAACCTTTGCTGAACTACAAGCACGTATCGCAAAAACCATTGCGTTTATAGACAGTGTGACGGCTGAACAGGTGAATGGCAGTGAAGAAAAAATGATTACGCTACGAACCCACACACAAGAGCTACAGTTTTTGGGACAAATGTACTTGCTCAATTTTGTAATGCCCAATTTTTACTTTCATCTGACAACGGCATACGCAATCCTACGTCACAATGGGGTCGAGATTGGCAAAATGGATTTTGTTGGTAACGTATAACGAGCGAAAAAGTTTAGTGGCTTTTAAAGTTCACCGGCAGCTTTTAAGAACGATTGATAAACAGGGGCAGAATACCATCGCCCTTTTTGAATCATTTCGTCGAGCAACGGTTTGATTTGCCCAATAAATCCTTTTTCTTTGGCTCTTAGCAAAATTGATAGGGTTCGTATTGCTGTCAATCCAGAGTTGTTTGCTATTTTATAGCCCAAGTTTTCGTCAATCATGACGTAATCAGCATTCAATTCTTTTGCCAAATAGCTTTTCAAGTACATCTAAGCGTTGAATGGAAGCGAGCAAAATCAGGGGCGTGGTATTAGAAACTACTATCATGGTAGCTTACGTGCGTCAGAAAATATCTCAGCAACCTCCTGTTCGCTATAATCAAAAATAGCTTCTTTTTCCAACTGCATCTTGTGTAATTATTCAGACCCTATGATTTAAAGCCACGGGAAGTTTTGGAACAGGATAACCTGAACGTCGTAAACGAATCACTTCAGCCAAATATACCCAAGGGAATTGCTGACGTAGGCGACAAGTTTCAATGACGCTAATGAGTATGGCAAAAATTCTTGAGCCATCATCGGTTCTGGTGCCATGAGAATTATTTCTTAAAATGACCCAATGACGTAAAGCCCGCTCGGCTTCATTGTTGGTTATCGGCAAGTGGGGGTAGGCTAAAACTTGAAAAATAGCGTCCCAATCGTTAAGCATTTCTCTGGCTAAAGCCCGCGTTTTATCATGAACGGCGGCACTCATTACCTCACACCGGCTTTGGTAGTCGGCAAGGGCTTGTTGGTGGGCGATGTTCAATTTTTGATTGGGTGGCTGTCCTCGGGCGATATAGATCGCTTCGATCAAGGTATTTAGAAGCCACAACGTTTCTGTACCGAATTGTTTGGCCGTTGGATCCAAACTTTCTTGCAATCCGGTGGCTTTGCGCAGCAAATGCGCCCAACAACGTAACCGTTGCGGGTAGCGACGGTAGACGTGCCAGCCATCACTCATCAACCAGCCTTTAAACTCATTGTCGAGGACTGTCTCTAGCAATTCTGCGCCTCGGCTGGCTATCCAATAGGCAACGACATCTTGACCACTGAAAACCCATAACCAAAGCAAGTGATTCAATTGCGGCCAACTTGTTTCATCGACATGCAATAAGCCACTATTTTGGACAGCCTCAATTAATTCCTCTTCAACGGGCAGCAACGCCGCACCGCTTTCATGTAAGGTAGCCTGAAGCGTGCCTATGCTGATCGCCAAGCCCAACCAGTCATGCAAAAATTCTTGTATGCGTGCGCGTGACAAACGCATCCGATAAGTTAAACAGATAATCAGTGCCGCCAGTCCCGGCCCGACCAAGCGCCATTCGCTCAGATAAATCGTCGGTGTCAACACGTCTGCCACCTGCTGGTGTGGGCTTTGGCGCGTGCAATGCCCACAATTGTCACAGGCTATTTCATAGTAAACGTGTTTAGTATTGGTCAACCGAAGACCGGGATGGGTTGGAACAGCCCATTCCACATCAACCGTTTCAAAGGCGGTATAGGCTTTCGCCCGGTCGGGTGTCAGCGTCTTCTCACAAAGGGCGCATGCGCAGGGGTAATGCGCCTGCACTGAGGTGACCGGTATTTTTTGTTCACGCCCATAACCCTGCGCCCCAGGTTGTTTTCCGGGTTTACGTTGACCTGGATCGGGTGGTTTAGGGCTGGTCTTTTCAGACTTCTTTTTTACCGGTTCGTCGTCTTCGTCACCGTTTGACTCTGTTTCTTTTTCAGTGTTGGGATTGTCTTGCAAAGTATCTTCTGGGTTATTCTTATCACCCGTACCTCTCCATGGCGCATCACTGCTAGGGGGACGTGAGCTATTTCGTGACGTTTGTCGCAATCGTTCACGGGCTTCTTTTAAATCAATGAGTAGCTTGACTGACAGTCGGCGCAAGATTTCCTCCGGCAACTCCAGCAATTCTTCTTCGGTCAGTTGTAACAAATCATAGTCACTTAACTTCATGGACGTTAATGTACAACTTTTTGCTTCATGCTTGGGGCTTTTTCATAAAGGGGGATGAATAATTACCATCTTGTTAATAAAATCCAGTTTAGTATATCCCGTGTTACGTCTGCCCCTATTTAATCCCCAGATACGACTTTAGTCCCTAAGTAATTCAGGGATTTTGGCTGTAGATTCCCTTTCTAAGCGCGAGACAAATTTGGTATTTAAAAGGCTGGCACTCCTCTGTTATCGTGGGAAGCTTCGACCCAACCCCGCAGTCCCAAAAGAGGCCAGCCCATGTACCGAATTGTCGCATCAATCACCTCCCTCCAACAACACCTCGATTCATTAGCCAATAATCCGGTTATCTATCGGCCAAGGGTTTGCCCACATTGTTCTTTTGGACGGCTATGGTGCCATGGCTGCTATGAACGTAAAGCAGATCGGCCTGGTCAGGCTTCAGACTCGTTAAATCCGATTCCAATCCCCCGTTATTTGCAAAACCGCACCATGAAGGCTTTGCGTTTGCATTGGCTAGACCATGTCGGCGCAACAATGGCTTGGCGTACATTGTCGAGTGTTTGCTCGAACTCAGCGATGACGATTATGAATATCGCAGTGGTGGCGGTGTTACTACCACAGTGACTTTCTCTAATCGCATTAATCAAATTGCCACCAATGCCGCACAACAAGGTTTGATTCCAGTGCATTTGCATTCACATCCTGCCGGTATTGAACACTTTAGCGGTTATGATGACCACCACGAGGAGTTGTTACACCAATGGCTACAAAGCCAGGGGCAACCGTTATTAATTAGTCTGGTGCAAGCCGTTGGTAGTGAACCACGAGCAAGACTATGGTTGCTAGGACATGCGCAAGCCATTTTAGTACGCAATGGCCTGCAAGTGTTTTCACCCACAGAACAAAGTGCTGATTTACCTGCGCTGGCACGACAAAAAGTTTTCGGCAAAAGTTTGCGCCTAGCCGCCAGTCAGTTACAAATCGCCATTATCGGAGTCGGTGGAATTGGCATGTTAGTCGCGGAACAATTGGCTCGAGCGGGCTTTACCCGCTTTGTGCTCGTTGATCATGACAAAGTTGAGCCTAGCAATTTAAATCGCTTGCCAAATTTAAGCCAGCGCGACCTTGGACGCCTCAAAGTTAAAGCCGCGAAAAGTTTGATTCAAAAGGCCAGTCGTGCCATTGGTACAAACGCTCAAGTTCACGCCCTACCTTATGACATTTATACTGCACCCAAACAGGTAAAAAAAATTGTCAGTCAATGTGATGTCATCCTTGCCTTGACCGACAATGAATTATCACGCATTAGCTGTTTGGATATTGCCTTAGATGCTGGTGCAGAATTCTTAATGGCTGGGGTAGATATTCGTTTAAATGAGGACGGTCAAATTGTTGGTTTATTTGCCGAAGTCAGTGGTGCAGAAGAAGGACGTTATTGCCCGCTCTGCACAGGACGATTGGACTCAGGCCAAGCTTCGTTAGATGCAAGGCAATATGTCGGGGGCGAAGTATGGGATAAAGCCCAAACCGACGGCTATATCAAAGGTATACCTGATCCATCAGTCATGTCGCTAAATTCAATCGCTGCTGGTGCGTTGGTGTTAGAGATACAACGACGTGTAGCAGGTTTAGGTGTGCGTGATTTATGGCAGATGAATTATCAAGAGAGCGAGCTTGTAGTTTATGACAACATTGAGCGCAACGTTGATGATTGCATGGTTTGCCGTTAATTCATAACGAGATTGCACAATGAGTAGCCATTGTTGTTATAAAAACTTGTTGAAAAACTCCTACAGCTTTCCGATTACATTTTAATGCTGTTGCTGAATAATACATCCATGCCAAGGAAATTGTTCCAAAGCGGAAAAACTCAATAATCTTGTCTCAGGAGACAAATCATGAATGACTCACAACAAAACAAATGCCATGCAATCATTCACGGTGCTGCTACAGTATGCGCTGGAATAGCTGCGGGAATGGCACAAATTCCAGGCTCCGACAGTGTTTTTATCGTTCCTGTACAAGTGGGAATGATTGTCTCGCTGGGTGCTGTTTTTGGCATTGAGCTGGATGAAAGTGCCGCTAAAGCAACATTGGCAACCGCTACTGCAACAATGGTTGGTCGCGGAATTTCGCAAGTATTGCTTGGTTGGATTCCAGGTTATGGTAATGCCCTCAATGCTTCGACAGCATTTGCAGTGACTGAATCAATCGGTTGGGCAGTGGCAAACGGTTTTGCGGCAAAGCAACCACGATTGACATACCGGTAATTTCACGGCTGAAAAGGCTGTTTGTAGGTGAGAGTGCATAAGCCGAAAACAGGTTTCTGCCCCATCTTGTGCTGCCGTTTGGCTCTCTCGTCTTTGGCATATTGATGTTAGAAATCAAGCGACGTGTAGCAGGTTTAGGTGTGCGTGATTTTGTGGCAAATGGATTATCAGGCAGGTGAGCTTGTCGCCTATAATGATATTGAACGAGTTGTTAATGATGAGTGTGGTGTTTGTGGTGGATAATAAAATGAAAGATACGTCAAATAATCAATGGGAAGAAGTAGATTTAGGTTCAGTAATTGCGAATCTATTTCATACTGTAAACAATTGTTTAAAGGTTATTGACCAGAAAACAGATAAACAAGAAAATACGCCTATAACAGAACTACATAAAAAGTTCTATAGTGGATATGGCGGCGATGAAGATTACGTTTTTTGTAATCAAAATATGAGATACGTTATGCTAATGGTATCGTTAGCTATGCCAGTAGACCATATTTTAGCTAAAGATAAGACAGAAATAGATGCTTTAGGACTTAACAAACTGCTAAAGAACGATAATGAAGGATTTGAGTGGAATAAAGAGGTTATTTCAGAGAATCCTAATTTAGGGAACAACATAACCTATATTGATTTCCTAACTGACATTGCTCAATGTATTCAACACGGTGACGTAAAATATACAACAGATGTAAAATATTTTAAGTTTGACAACATCATTATAAAAGATGATTGTCTAGTTAAAATTTGTCAGAGCACTGCTTTAATTGCAATTAAACATAAATTTTCATTTGAAAATTATTTACAGAAAGAAAATAAAGAGCTAAAAGAAAAGAATGAAGAGATTAATAAATTAAACGATCAGCTAGCAGAAAAAAATAAAGCTCTTGAAGAAGCACAACAGAAATTACAAGAAAAGAACCAAGAACTTAATAATCTTGTCGCTATGTTCGCGCACAATTTTTTAGGCACATTGCAATGCATCCGCTCCAATGCCGAACATGAAAACAATCCCACCATTCATTTAAAAACCGTCAAAATGATGGGCGGTGCATTAACGGTTTTTAGCATCCTGTCTGCCGATGATGACAAGCTGGTTGATCTGCTTAAGCAAGACAATGCGGGTGAAATGAATTTACAGCAAAATCTTGCGAATAATCTGACATTAGCTATTTCCCAACTGCTGGGCAAAAGCAATAAGGATAAAATCGTCAATTTGTACCTACAGCATTTGCGTAAAACCAAGCAGGTCGGAATCGAAACAAGCAGCGAAGAACTTAGAGTCAACAGAGACTATCGAAAAATGTGGCAAGCCTTGCAGCATCAGTGGGAAGATGAGTTTAATGCCTTATTTTCTGAACACGTCGAGCTGCCACTGTTGCAAAAATGGCTAACAGAAAACTTTTTCCCTGTTGAAATAACAGGTTTCGACAGCCACAACATAAGTTTCAGGGAGTACGGGATTACGGATTCCATTTTTCTCATCGTATTTATGGAAATTTTTGTAAATGCTTTTAAGTATATGGATGTCAGCAAAAATAAGCCGCTGACATTAAAGCTATGCGAAGAAGATCAGTGTTATAAATTGGTTTGTGAAAATCCAAGTACCCAAGAAACAGGTAGAGGTACGCACAAAGGCAGGGATTTTTTGAAAACCATTGCTAAAAAACTAGGTGGTCAATTTATTACTGAAGCGACTGGAAACAGTTTTAAATCGACCTTCGCTATTCCATCTGAACTACTTAAATAAGGTCATAAAATGACACATTTTTTATGGGTTGAAGATTTTAATGCTTCCGAAGATAAACGCCCTGATAACATTATTAGCTCAACAGTTAAGTCAGTTTTTGGCAGCCTTTTAGATGAAAAAGAATTTAGAGAAAAGCTCAAAGAAGAAGATGCAAATGATGCCCAAGAGTTTTTAGAAGAAAAAGGTATCTTGTTAAAACTCAATTTATTAGAAGCATTAGAATTTATTCACAACCCCAGTGAATTAGCAAAAATTGATTTTGTGGTTTTAGATGTCGATATGCCGCTTTGTCGTGACGGGCAAAAAGACGATAAAAATTATCTGCCCAGCTTAATTGAACAATATGGATCAGCCGATGATTTAAAAAAAATTGCGGGCTACCAAATTTATACCGAACTGGTCATAGAACTTGGTTTTCCTAAAGCTCATATTTTATTCTGCTCAAATCATGCCAATTATTTCGATAGACTTAAAGGCAAATTTGCCAGTGCAAATATAAAGCCACCTCTTTCTTCTAATCCTGACAAGCCGTTTTTAACAAAAGACGATACTGCTGATATTAAGCAATGGCTCGACGACGCACAACGTGATTATTTTGTGCTTAGGAGGGGGATTATTGAAGGTTGTCGGCAATTAAAGAAATTAAAAGAAAAGTTACGTTTTGATAAATTCAGTGCTGATGAAAAAAAGCCAGCTTTTTTAGATATAGATGATTATTTGAAAGTATTAGAAAACTTTTTACCTCTGCGTGAACCGAGTGAAAAAGCCACATTGTATAAACTGTTTATCAGGACGTTAGCACACGAATGGGAAGAATCAGTTGAGCCTAAAAAACTAGATGATGGCAAAACTACATTGGCGTTTTCATGGATCATGAAAATGACCCGTAATTGGATGGCGCATAATTCCACAGCAATTTTTAATAAACTGACCGAACAAGATGTTGCTTATTTATTCATTTGCAATATGCGGGCAATTTTCGATTTAGGCGATGAAGCAAAGGATTATGAAAAAAATCTGTTTTTGTTGTTCAATAAAAGCGAGGCAAGCGAAGCCTTTAAAGGGTCTGAACTAATCGTTAAAGAAAAACGGATTCCTCTGGTTAAGCAGTATGTTTCATACTTTAATGAGAAAACCAAGAGAATTCAGGTTCATAACATACTGCATGACTTACAAAACGATAAAGCTAAATTAAAAGCAAAAGGCGATGATTTTTTTATCAACGGACTTTATCATTCGTTTTGGTTTTTGACTTCTGAACACGATGATAAAAAAGATAAAGCTAAAGAAGATAGAGACAATCAAAATAAAGTTTATATATCAAGGTATTATACGTTTAATTGTTTTAATTACGCCCAGTCTGAGTTTTTACTAAAGTTCTCCAGTCATATTTACAGTCGTAGTTTTTCAAAAGGAGAAAACCATGCTTAACAGCCAAGAACTTTACCAACAAGCCAACCAATTGCCGCCGGTAGAAAAATTACGTCTGGCGGAATTATTGCTGGCTGATTTGGATACGCCCGACCCCTGTATTGATGCTATCTGGCGTGATGAAGCACACAAACGCTGGCAAGCCTACCAAGCCGGAGAGCTAAAAACAGTCAGCCATGAATCGGTAATGGCAAAATATAAATGAAAATCGAATTCCTTGAAGCGGCGCAGGCTGAGTTAGATGATGCTTTTGAATGGTATGAAGCCCAGCAAAAACACTTAGGCGTACAATTTATCAATGAGTTTGAGGCGGCGATTAAAAGAATCTCTACTTATCCTGAGTCGTATGTCTTAATTGGCAACGAAGTCAGGCGTTGCTTAATCAAACGTTTCCCTTATGGCATTTTGTATGGCATTGATGCCGTGAGACTATTGTAATAATTGCTGTTGCATATCTACATCGAAAACCTACACTTGGCTGGGGTGGTTACCGGAACTAAGCACGGTACGTCAAGTGGAGGAATCCAGCACAAGCCATTCTTTTTCTGAACGCTGGCAAGGCAAATTTAAGTGATAAGACGGACGACGCCCTAAGCAGGGCATTTATTTAGGAGGTCTACAATATGAGTTTTGCCGATACTGGCTTTTCCAACCCATTAATCCAAATCCTAATCCGCAATCTACCCCGTTACGCCGAAGAAGAAGGCGATTTTTACGCCGTTTCCCGCACCGAATTAGTAAACGCGCTATGCCAACAATCGTTTGATCGAGCAATTGCTGAAAATACCATTGGGCTGATTGAAACATTGCTCGACACCTTGGCGGTGTTGCATAGCGATTATCTAAATAAAGGCGAGTGGTGCTTTGTGTCGTTTCCTGCACAATTGCTGGCAATGTCGTTATTAACGGCATTGAGTGATAAGGATTCACGCTTTTTTGCCGCTAATTTCTGGAACACGCAAGGCACAGCCGATGATAAGAAAAATCAACAACGCGAAGTACTGCATTTTATAGAGACCAAACGTAACGAACATCATGCCAACCATGCGGCTAAACCAATCCGTTACATTTATGTCGCGTGGTGCATTATCAAACTGGACGGCTACATTTTGTTTCATCAACGTGAGGATACTAAAAAACGCTTTGATAAAAAGGCCGGGGATTATGGTTTAATCGGCGGTCGGTTGAATCAACACGATGTGCCTAGCGATGGAAATATGCCTACCTTGCTTACGGAATTGCAATCAGAAAACTCACCTTTCATTAAAAAAGATCTGCCGGAAACACTAAAACGGGAAATATTAGAGGAAGTCGGTCTGGTTTTTGAACAGCATTATCGTTTTAAGCCCTGGCGTAACTTAAAGCCTTACCAGCAGGTTCAAGGTGCAGCCCCCAATCACGCTCTTACTGAATACTATCTGGACATCTATCTGATTGAACTAACACTGGAAGGCTACTTGTTTCTACAACAACAAATTGAGAGTAATGACCGTTTGGCGTGGTTTACCATTGATGATGCAGTAAATGGTGAAACACCAGATAATAAGATCGCTTATATTAAAGCTTTGATCGATGATTTTGGCAATAACCGTTTAGCTATGAGAGCCGAACTAATGGCTTTATCGGATAGTTTTGCTGCTGGATATTTATTTGAACCGCAAAATTATGCTTTAACCTTGATGATTGATGCCGAGAGACCAATATTAGCTGGCACTTTAGGCAAAGGAAAAACGCTTGATGTAGTTTTAACGTCCAGGCTGACACAAGTGCTATTGGGTCTTGCAGCGCATATTCGTGGTTTTGAATTTGCAACAAAGGAAAGAAATATTGTTTTTCATCCTTACGGCTGGATTGATGTTAGCCATAATCCCAAGCTACAAACAGAATTATTGCAGTTGGCAGTTTTGCTAAAAAATACGGATGTTGTACTTGAAAATCACCATGACGCATTGTTTCGCTTATCTATCAATCCTGCGGTGATTTATTTTGATGAAGCCTTGTTTAATTGTTCGGCGAATAAAGCAGAGTTAGATACGACCGTTAAAGGGAAAATTCCGGTGACTATTGAAAGAAAAGCTATTGCGACAGCTTTAGGCATTACCAAAGTTAAAACTGAAGCATTTATAGTGACATTGGATTTTGCTCATAACTTACAGAAAGTATTCAATCATGAATTTTCGACCGATAACGAAAAGGCAGTAAAAATCGAGGATAGTTATAAAAAAGGTTTACATAAAGAACCGAGGTTTTCGGCATTTGCTTTAAGAAGCTTGATACGTCGAGAAGCGGGAATTATAAAGTTTTGCGGTACCTTTAATGTTATGTAAGTAGGGGGACAATCAATCAAGATCACACCAACTATAGATTTCTTATTTACCAGTCAAATGACCAACGTTTCCGACTTTGATTATTGTCAATTGTACAATTTTGACGAACATAGCCTCATATTGAGATTAAAAGTATTCAGATTTTGCTGGTAGATGAGCAACCGATGCACTTTCAGTGCATAGTGGCTGAGTCTATTATTTCGGATGTTGTAAAAAATACTGGCTCGCCTTTATTTCCGAGCCTGATTGAAATTGTCTGCACATAGCTTAAACTAGTACACATAGCACTTATAATTTTCTTTATTTTATCCGTTAGAAAACCTACAAATTTTTTGTCTTCTACCAGAGCATCAATGCTGTGTTCATATGGCAAGCATGGCCAACTTCCAAGATTTACCGTCTTTTGGTATTTTCCATATTCATTTACAACATTTCCTGAAATTCTAAATACAGTTGCATTTGTATTTAATATTTCAACATTAGGCGAATAAACTTTATCTTTCGTAATTAGTTTTTTTGCCTGATTTTGCGCTTCAATTGATATTGCCCAAGATATATTTTCATGATAGTCAATAGGAAGTACTGTAACAACTGTGCCTGTCTTTATATCTTGTATTG
>QYQN01000079.1 GCA_007280895.1 Methylococcaceae bacterium | reverse complement strand
GTGTCGTTTGTTAAGACATTGCCGGTGCTGGTGGTGCCGGTGGTGGCGTTGGCGGTGCCTCCTGCTTCCGTGGCGCTGCCGGTGTCTTTTACGGCAACGGGCGCGTCATTGGCGCCTTGTACGGTGATGCTTAAGGTCGCATTCTTGGTTTGTCCTGAGGTGTCTTTAATAGTGTACGTGAACGCGTCTGTGAGTGTTTGGCTACTCAGACGTAAGGCTTGAACCGCTTGGTTGGTGTTATCTGTTGCATAAGTATAGCTTCCATCCGAATTAACAACGAGGTTACCGTACTGCCCAGCTTGTGTTGAGCCCACCGCGTTGCCATTAACAGCAGAAACAACAATTGAGGTCCCTGTGTCATTTGTTAAGACATTACCGGTTGCACTTAACACACCTGTCGCGCTGTCGTCTGCAGCAGTTAATGAGGTACTTTCACCCTTGACAGTAATTGTTAAATTAGCCGTACTGGTTAAGCCTCCAGCATCCTGCAAGGTGTAAGCAAAAGTTTCTGTTAAGGTTTCTGTATCAGATAAGGCAAGAATATCAGTATTGGTATTATCTACAACATAGCTGTAACCGCCATCCGCATTGAGGGTTATCGCGCCATATTGCCCTGAGGTACTAACACCAACACTCCCACCTGAAACAAGGGTGACCGTACTGGTATCACCGGTATCAACATCGGTGTCATTGCTTAATACGTTGCCGGTGATGCTATCCGTAGTGGTCGTGCTGTCATCAACCCCCACAGGCGCATCGTTAGCACCTTGTACGGTGATGGTTAACGTGGCACTGCTTGTTAAGCCGCCACTGTCTTCAACGGTGTAGTTGATGGTGTCAGTTAAGGTTTGGCTGCTGTCTGCTAAGGCTTTTACTGTGCTATTGCTGTCGTCGACGGTGTAAACATAACTGCCATCAGCAGCCAGCACTACACTACCGTAACTGCCAATTAAATTACCTTGGCTTGAGGCACTGATGGTTTTGCTGTCGCCGGTATCAACATCGGTGTCATTGCTTAATACGTTGCCGCTGATAGTGGTGGTGGCGATCGCTTCATCAGCTACCCCCACGGGCGCATCGTTAGCACCTTGTACGGTGATGGTTAGCGTAGCACTGCTGGTTAAGCCGCCACTGTCTTCAACGGTGTAGTTAAAAATTTCGGTTAAGGTTTGGCTGCTGTCTGCTAAAGCTTCTACTGTGCTATTGCTGTCATCGACGGTGTAAACATAACTGCCATCAGCAGCCATAACTAAGCTGCCATAACTGCCAACAAAAGAGCCAACACTTTCGGCACCGACTGTTTTTGTATCTGCTGCATTGCTATCGGTGTCATTGCTTAATACATTGCCCGTTACCACTGCTCCTTGCTGATTATTGCCTGTCCCTCCAGACTCTACCGCGCTCGCCTCATCATTGATTGCAACAGGCGCTTCATTAACGCTGGCAACACTTATGTCGAGCGTTTGTGAAGTAACGCCACCTTTACCATCACTTGCTGAAACACTGACATCATAGTGATTATCAGCATTACTATCAGTAGGTTGTGCAAAAACAGGGGTGCTAATAAAGGCCAAAGCACCGGTTGCAGCATCGATGCTAAACAGTGCGGCATCGGTGCCACCAGAAATAGAAAATTCAATTGTGTCTGATTCAGCATCAGTGGCCACCACCGTGGTTACTGCTAAAGTTCCTTCGTTTAATTCAATAGTTGCTGTATCAGTGCCTTCATTACTGGTGATATCAGGAGCAGTATTGGGTGCGGCTAAAAATAACGGGTCATCAATAACGCCTACTGCACTATTCGTATCGCCTATGCCATTATCAGTGATGGTTAAGATGATGCGATCAACACGTCCATCGGCATTGGTATCAATTAATTGTCCCCCATCAACATCACCACTGGTCGCGGTGTAATCAAAATAACTGCCATCTAAGCGTATTTTTAAAACTTTATCTGCAATAACTCCCGTATCACCTAAGGACAGCGTAAACCTTACCTGCACACCTTCACGTGCTAAATCAGCATCGGTAAAGCCATCAACTTGCTCTGTATTGCTTGACGCACTAAAGTTAATCACGTCACTGTTTGCACCTAAACCCTCCGCAGCTAATTCTTGTAACATTAAGCCACTGTTTGCGGTACTGGCTGGCGTGACACTGATGTTGCTTAACTGAATTGCGCCTGGATTATCGGGCACACCATCGCCATCAGCATCACCACCAATTAACGCACCATAGCTTTGTTGGACGCTTTGATTATTGACTGTGCTGGCTTGTCCAAACGCCTCCGCGCTGACCATCGGAGCGGTGGCGACATCGGCTTGTAAAGCATCTTGTAAGCCATCATTATTAAAATCGCCACCTGCTACACCTGCCGCTTCCGTGGCAGGACTTAAGCCATCAAAATCAGTCACAAAACTGATGCTGGTGGTGTCGTTAGCTGGGTTACTTAAAGCACTATTGCCCGCTGTATCGCTTAAGCTGGTTTTAAAGCTAACCGCAAGATTATCAGGGAAGTTATTGGCACTAACTTGAATACTAACACTGCCCTCGGCAAGATGAGCTTCAGTAAGAATAATTGGCTCGGTCATTGACGTGGCAAAGCTGCCACTGCCATCAAGGTCGGCATCTAAACGTAACTGTGCACCCACTTCGGCATCGGCCGGAAGTTGCACGATAAAACTAGGATTAAGATTATTGGTTTTATAATCACCTAACTCGCCACTGTCTGAAGCAGGATCTAAGCTTAATGAAACAGGCGCAGCGGGCAAGGTAGTGTCTAAGGTGATGGCAAGACTGCTGACTTCACTTTGATTACCAAAAACATCAACGGACTGAGCAGTGAGCGTAAACAGGGCATTACCTGTTGCTGTGCTACTGGCTTCAAGTGCGCTTAACTCAATATTATCCAGCGTCCAAAGCCCTTGTTCATCGGTTAATGCGGTACCTAACACCTGTCCACTGGCGGCTTGCACTGTAATTGTGGCGCCTGCTTCTGCTGCGCCGGTTACCCCAATTAGGCTCTGATTTGTTAAATTATCGTGAGCAGAAAGACCGCTGTCGGTCGCTTCGGTTAATGCTATGCTTGGTGCAACGGTACTGACGTCTTCTTTTACATCAGTAACTTGGACACTTATGGCTTGTTGCGTGTCACCACCCAACCCATCACTTACTTGGACAATAACGTCATAGGTATTATTTGCCTCGGTATCGGTGGGCTGTTCATAATCAGGGGCTTGAATGAAACTTAACAGACCTGACGCTGTATCAATGGTAAACAACGCTTGATCGCTTCCTCCTGCCAAGCTGTAGGTTAAGCTGTCGTTTATATTAGGATCACTAGCAGTAATGATAGCAACGTCTGTTTGATTTTCCGTCACACTGTAAGCGATTGCTTCTGCACTGGCTAAAATAAATTCAGGTGCTAAATTAATGGCAAACTCAGTGACAGTTAAACTTACTGATTTACTCGCTGTTAAGCCACCATTGTCTGTAACGATCACATCAAAATTGTAGGTGTCTTTTAAGGTGAAATCAGCGGTAGCATTAAGCGTAACTTCACCTGTTATGGCGTTAATCGTAACTAATTCAGCATCGGCACCTGTCAGACTAAAGGTTAACACTGCGCCCGCATCGACATCTGTTGCTTGGGCATGGTAAATAGGCGTGACGGTATCTGTTCCCGTAACGAATACCCCATCTTGTCCTGAACTAATCACGGGCGCTTCATTGACATCAAGGACGGCTAAGCTAATGGCTTGCGAAGCTAACAATACCTCGCCCTCTCCTGCTAAGGCATTGTCTGTGACCACCACATTAAAATCATAACTTGCCTGCACTTCATAATTGGCTATGGCTGAAAAGACGACTGTGCCCGTGTTTGAATCAATGGTAAACAATGCCGCATCATTGCCCGTAAGACTGTACGTTAACACACTGTTATTATCAGGATCGATGGCTGTTGAAGTCACCACAACCGTGCCTTCCGACGGTGCGTTTTCTGCAAAACTAATTAGCTCTGTTGTTAAGGTGGGCGCTTCATTTGTGTTCGTGACCGTGACGATTAGGTCTTGGCTGCTGGTTAAGGGGATTTCACCGCTGTCAGCCACGGTAATGCTAAATTGATAACTTGTTTGGCTTTCATAATCAGGCGAAACGTTTAACGTCACCACACCTGACAAAGAATTTATACTGAAAAATTCAGCATCTTTACCTGTTAAGCTATAAGTTAATATGCTAAATGCGTTTGGATCGATGGCTTTTGCCGTGTAAATAGCCGTCCCTACCTCACTATTTTCTGCGACGTTCGCTTCAGTTTCACCGTTAAGCTGAGGTGCTAAATTATGCTGCATCACCGTCAATAACACGTCATGCCCGGTCTGTAGATAAGGCTCTTGACCGCTTAAACCATTATCTGTTGCGACAACGGTAAATCTATAGCTGGCTTTTTCAGAAAACGTTGCAGGATTGATTAAACGAACCTCGCCAGTGTTGGCATCAATCGTTAGATAATCCTTATCAACGCCATCAAGACTATAGCTTAACTGGCTATTGGCATCGACATCGTGTGCTTCGGCGGTAAAAACCACCGTGCTAACGGCAGCACCTTCGTCAACTATCGCAATACCACCTGAAATAAATTCTGGCGCATCGTTGACCCCAGTCACAGTTATCGTAAATTGTTGTGCTGCACTTTGCTCAACACCCCCATCTTCTGTGCCGCCATCATCCTGTAATTTAACAGTGACAATAGCCGTGCCACTGGCATTGGCTGCTGCGGTGTAGCTTAACTTACCGGTACTATCTAAGGTGGGTTGCTCGGTAAATAATTCGGGTTTATCTACGCTCAGACTAAAGCTTAAGACCTGCGCAGCTTCATTGCTTGCCCCTGCACTAAGTGCGAAGGCACTGTTTTCAATAACCTGCCCCCCCGCATCTTCAACACTACTCAGCTCTGCAATAACACTAAAACTGGGTGCATCATTTACCGCCGCAATCTGCACGTTTACCGTAACTAAATTTGAGCCTAACTGACCAGCGATGGTTTGATAAATAAAACTGTCTTCACCATTAAAATCAGCGTCTGGCGTATACACAAACGCACCGGAGCTGTCTAAAGCAAGGTGTCCAAAGCTGGGTTGTTTGGCAACTATCGCGGTTAAGACGTCACCTAAGGGGCTGCTATCATTAACCAAAACGCCATCAGTTGCCGTTACGATTAAGCTGCCATCTTCCTGTACACTATAATTATCTGTTGCCGCAACGGGCGAATTTTGATTAGCGATAATGGTTACTGTCAGTGCTGCGGTACTGGTTACGCCCGCATTGTCTTGCATGGTGTAAATAAATTGCTCAGTGATGCTTTGCTCACCTGTTAAGGCATTGACCACTGCATTCGTGGTGTCCACTTGATAAACATACGCGCCATCGGCTGTTAATACCACACTGCCATACTGACCGACCACCGCCTCACCAAGCACACCACCCTTTATTGCCGTTACGATTTTATTGTCATGCACATCAACATCGGTATCGTTATCGAGCACATTGCCGACGGTAATATTATTTGTTTGTGCGGTATCGGCTACAGCAAGGGGGGCATCGTTGCTGCCATGAATAATTAAGCTTAAGGTCGCTTCGGTGGTTTGTTTAAAACGATCAGCAATTTGATAACTAAAGATTTCTATTAGCTGTTCGCCGTCATTAAGGGCTTGTACGCTTAAATTGGTATTGTCTAATTGGTACTCATAGGCGCCATTTTCCGTCAGCGTTAAGGTGCCATACAGGCCACTTACTGCAATACTTCTGGACACATTACTGGCCTGCTCATTTAAACTTTCGCCCACCTGAATTTTGGTGACCTTAATATCTAAACCTGTATCAGCACTGCCGTCAGTTAACATATTGCCTAGCGAATCTGACCCACTCGTTAATGCACCTTGCTCATAAGCCTCAGCATTGTCTGCTTGCGCAACAGGCAGGGGTGTTTCTTCTTTGAGCTTTTCGATAATTTCATCAACGACTCGATTAAACACGACCGATTGCTGCACCAGATCTAATTGCTGCGCAGCTTGCTGAGCTTGTGCCTGTACTTGCTGCGTTTTAGCGGCTTGCTCTGAGTCAGCTTTTTTCTCGTCAGAGGCCGCTGCCTCAGCGGCTTTTTGCTGTACTTCTTTCGCTGCTTCTTGTGCTTTTTGCTGATCTGCTAATCCTTTTGAAGAATCAGCAGCTTGCTGTGCTTGTCCCATTAACGCAGCTAAACTGACTGGTGCTGGTGCTGGTGCAGGTGCTGCTGGAGCGGCTTGGGCATTTGGTGCGGCTTTCTCAACCTGGGCCACTTTTTGCTCGGCAGCTTTAGCTTCCGCAGTTTTCCCCTCTGCTGCCCCCGCTGCTTTATCTACCGCTGCCTCGACACTGTTGCCTGCTTCTAAGGCCGTACTTAACGCGGCTTGAAATGCTTCTGATGAGGCTAATTCAGCGATATTATCAAGTTGTCCGGCGATATCTGGATTAGCAGCTAAGGCATCTGCAACTGCGGCTATATTCTCACCTGACGCTAAGGCATTGAGCAGATCCGCTTCAGGACTACTTTGCTGAATTTCTGCCATTAATGCCGTGGCGGCGGCGACCTCAGCAGTGGCTTGTGTTAAGGCTTCGGTAACGGACGCACCGGGCGCTTCTGCCATAGCCGTGACAACATTTTCTAACACCGCTGGATTGGCACTGACGGCCGTTAAGTTTTCACCTGACGCTAGCGCGTTCAACATGTCCGCTTGTGGATTAGCTTCGGTTGATTGCACTTGAGCGGCGAGCTGCTCAACAGCTGCTGTTTTGGTTTCAGCATCGGACATCGCCGCTTTAAGATCGGTGCCTTCAGCCAAGGCGGTGCTTAAGGTTTCTTGAAATTGTTCTGCCACCTCGCCAGAGGCTGCTGCCGCACCACCTACCGACGTCACCACCTCAGCGACATTTGCACCAGAGGCTAGAGCTTGCATCATTTCTGCTTGTGGCGAAGCTGCGGCCTGTGCTTCTGCTTGCACAACCGTACTCACTAATTGTGCAGAAGCCTGTTGAGCACTGTCTACGGTTGCAGAAACATCTGCTGCGCCTTCAGCTATTGAAGAATTTATTGAGGCTTCAAAATTTTGTGTCATCGCGTCTGCTTGGGCAGCAGACAAGCCCTCTGTGCTAGGCGCTAAGGCTTCAATCTTTTCTGAAACATTTTCGCCAGACGCCATCGCACTCATCAAGCTATTGGACTCAGTGACGACTGAAGATTCTGCTGCACTAAGTGCGGTACTTTCTACGGTGGCTTGCGCTATGGCTTCGGTTGGATTGCTGCCACTCGCTAGCGCTTCTTGAAACGCAGGAGTTTGAGCAACATTGTCTGGCAACGCAGAAATTGCCGTTTCTAATTGTGCGGGGCTTGATAAGGAATTCGTTAAGGCGTTTTCTGCAGACACGGGTACACTCGTGCTTGCTTGCGCCGCCACCATGGCTTGTGAGCTATCTTGAGCTTGTGCCATGGCTGACTCAACGGAATGCCCCTCACTTAAACTGGTAACTAAATTTGTAGAGACCTCGGCAGTTGAATCTGAGGACAAGGTGCTTAAGGCGTCATTGACTTGTTGACCACTTGATAAGGTCGACAGTAATTGATCTTGACTCGATACGGGAACTTGCAAAGAGGCTTGCACCGCGACGTTTGCATCTTGAGCTGCTTTAGCTTCAGTAAAGGCTTCAGCTAAGGGCGTTCCTTGGGAAAGTGCGCTCTCTAAGGCGTGCGCAAATTCAGCCGCGTCTACGCTTCCATTAGAAGTATCTGGAAGGACCGCGTCTAAATTTTCGCCCGTCGCAAGGGCTATTTCTAATTCAGTTTGCTTGTCCATTTTTGCCTATTAAAATATGATCATCACCACTGAACACCCTGGTAGCTTTTGATAAAAGATAGCTTGATGAAAGCTCATCATAAATACTGCTTTATGTGTTTCAGTAAACTATACAACTATGCTTAGACAATTTGCTTGATTAATTTTATTCATAATTTAACAAAAATATAAACGTAATTTTTATGCTACTATTTTATAAGAAAGTCGTAGCACAGTTGCTGACATTTATTTATGTAAGTGTTTTTTATAATTGCATTTTACGCGTTGTATACTACTCGCTATCTTAACCATTCTTTTCTTTTTAACCCTTTCATTCCTTACTTTGCCATGCGTGTTTTTATTTTTTTACTTATTTTAGTGGGTTTTTCTCTATCAATACTTGCTAATGAAAGTGCTGAGCCTGAAGCAGGTCCACAATACGTTGAAATTGGACCTAAAATTATTGTCAACTTAGCCAATCCACAACATTTAATGCAAATTAATCCTCAATTGCTTGTTGATGGCGAAGCGGGAGCGTTAGTTAAGAAAAATCTGCCTGCCTTAAAGAATGCCTTAATTATGTTGTACAGTGGCAGAAACGCTGAAGAACTTGCAGATCCTACCCAAAAAGAAGCGCTACGTGCCGAAACTTATGAGGTAATTCTTAAAACGCTGGAAAATTATGGGGAAACAACAGACGTAAAAGAGGTTTTTTTCTCTGATTTTAGAATCAATTAGCTTAACAAGTTAATTAAGCTGCTATTGGATTTTCGTGCGTAACTGACTCTCTACATAAAGTATGTGCCATAAAAAAGGCAGCGTTCACACTGGATGAACACTGCCTTTTTGTCTTTCTTAAGCGGCTTATTTTCTTTCGCTTGCCAGTGCGTCAACCAATTCTTTTGCAGGCAGATAACCTGGGTAAATATTACCTTTATCAGTCACTATCATGGGCGTGCCTTTTACACCAAAATCCTCGCCTAATTGCATGTGTGCATCAACTGGATTTTCACACGTTTTATTAGGTATTTTTTGATCTTTCTTTGCTTCTGTTAACGCCTTGTTGCGATCTGCTGAACACCAAACCGAAACGGCTTTATCATACGAAGCTGAGCCTTTGCCAGCACGTGGAAAGAATAAATAATTAATGGTAATGCCTTCGGCTAAATATTGATCTATTTCTGAATGTAGCTTACGGCAATAACCACAATCTATATCTGTGAATATATACGCTGAATATTTTTTAATTTTTGGCGTAAAAATAATCATATTATCTTTACCCAATTTATCTAATGCGGCTAAGCGAACTGAAGCTAGTTTTTGTTCCGTTAAATCAGTGCGTGTTTTAATATCGACTAAGCGGCCTTGCAGCAAATACTTGCCTTCTTCGGAGACATAAAAAATAGTGGCGCCTACCGACACTTCGTACAAACCTCTTATTTCTGAGGGTTTAATTGTGTCGATAGTGAATTCTGGTAACGATTGACTCAGCGCCTGTCTTACTGCCTTTTCATCTGCTTGTGCTGTAGAAATAGTCACTGCGCAGAGCGATAACGCGACTAAATAAATTAATTTTTTCATGTCGTTCTCATTGTTAAAGTTATGTTGATTAGTTAGTGAAACAAGCGCTGCACATCTAAAAACATTGCCAAGGTCATTAAAGTAATCAGTAAAGCGATACCTGCTTGCTGAAAGATGAGCTGAATTTTTTCTGAAACAGGACTGCCTTTAATGCCTTCTATGCTAAAAAACAGCAGGTGCCCACCATCTAACACTGGAATGGGCAGTAAATTTAAGACCCCTAAACTAACACTGACTAAGCCCATAAATTTTAAAAACTGCGTTACGCCTAAGTTGGCTGACTGACCTGCATATTGAGCAATACTAATCGGCCCACTTAAATTTTCTACTGACGCTTGCCCTATAAACATTTTCCCCATCATTTTTACTGTTGCCCAAGAGTATTGGAACGTCATCGAAAATGCTGCCGGAATGGCTTCAATAAAGGGCATTGAATAGGTTGCTGTCATGGCTGCTTTGACTTCATCGGGGACATGCACTGCCGCACCAATTTTACCTTCTGTGCCCGTCTCTGTGGTAACGGCCAATGGAATTATCACTCTTGACAACTGCACGCCATCACGCTCAATGAGTATCTCTATTGATTTAGCTGGATTTTGCCTAACAATAGTCACCCACTCTTGCCACTCGTTAAGTGCCTTTCCGTTAGCACGCAGCACGATATCACCTGACTGCAAGCCCGCTGCTAAGGCTGCACTATTGGGCAAAACTTGTCCAATCACGGGCTTTAACTTTGGCGTCCAAGGTTTAAAGCCTAAATGCTGAGATAAATTTTCTGGCTGCTCAAGATCTTCTTGCGCTAAGACTAAGACCCTTTCTTGTGTAATATTATCAACGGTATTGACGGTTAATTTTATTGTCTGCGTGCCATTTATTGCCAAATTAACAATACTATTGATGACTTCATTCCACGTGGGGGTTTTTTTATCATTAATAAATAAGATTTCATCACCTTCAACAAAACCAGCTTGTGCCACTAAGGAGTTTGGAACAGGCTGATCTAGTACAGGTTTAATGCCCGTTTCACCAATAACTAACACACACCCAAACAAAACAACTGCTAAGGCTAAATTAAATAGTGGCCCGGCCGCAACAATTGCCATTTTTGCCCACACCGGTTGACGATTAAACGCATAAGGCTGGTCTTCTGGGGTTACGCTTGCCTCGCGTTCGTCGACCATTTTGACATAGCCACCTAAGGGAATTGCAGAGAGCACAAATTCTGTACTGTCGGTTGTTTTTTGATAGGACCATAACACATGCCCAAAGCCGATAGAAAACTTCAGCACTTTGACACCTACTTTTCTTGCAACCCAAAAATGACCAAACTCATGAATGGAGACCAACACACCAATAGTGATAATGAAGAAAAAAAGCGTGTGCACTATTTCCATTAAGGGTAGCTCTCTTCAATTAAGCGGTTAGCTATGTTTCTTGCGTCCTGATCAACCTCTAAAATAATCGCTATGCTCGAAGCGGAACGGACTGTAAATTGCTGCATGGTCTGCTCGATGATGCGTGCAATATCAGTAAAGCGTAACCGCTCTGTTAAAAAAGCATCAACGGCAATTTCATTCGCTGCATTTAATACAGTAGGCATGATGCCGCCAGCGCGAATTGCTTCGTAGGCTAAGCGTAAACAAGGAAATCTCTCAAAGTCGGGTGCTTCAAAATCCATGCGTTTCACCGCAAAAATATCAAGCGGCTCTGCTCCTGAGTCAAAACGGTTGGGAAGTGCTAAGGAATGGGCAATGGGAATTCGCATATCTGGATTACCCAGTTGCGCCAAGACACTGCCATCGACATAATCAACCATTGAATGAATAACACTTTGAGGATGGATAACGATTTGAATCTGTTCAGGCTGCATGTTAAATAACAAACAGGCTTCGATCATTTCTAAGCCTTTGTTCATCATGGTGGCTGAATCTACCGAAATTTTTCTGCCCATTACCCAATTAGGATGGGCAATCGCCTGCTCAGGCGTGACTTTAGGTAAATCTTCTAAAGGCGTGGTACGGAAGGGGCCACCTGAAGCGGTGAGTAAAATTTTTCTGACTACTTTTTCATGAACGCCAGTTTTATAACCAGCCGGCATACATTGAAAAATAGCATTATGCTCGCTATCAATGGGTAACAATTGCGCTCCTGACTGGGCAATTGTTTCCATAAAAATATCACCAGACATCACTAAGGCTTCTTTATTCGCTAACAATACATTCTTGCCTGCCCTCGCTGCGGCTAAACAGGACAACAATCCTGCCGCGCCAACGATGGCGGCCATTACAGTGTCCACCTGCGGTAACTCTGCGACCCTTTCTAAGGACTGAGCACCAGACAAAACTTGCGTTGTTAACGCTGTATGTTGGGCGAGCAAATTCTGTAACGCTAGGGCTTTATTGCTATCAACCATCACTGCAAATTCAGGCCGATGTATTAGGCATTGTTCGTATAAGCCATTCACATTGCTGTTTGCCGTTAATGCTACTACTTTATATTTATCTGGATGCCTTGCGACGACATCTAATGTATTAACACCAATTGAGCCAGTGGCTCCTAAGATACAAATGCCTTTTATGCTCATTCAACGGCTCGTCTAATTAAAAATATTCCTGCATAAAAAAAGGGCACAGCAGCAATCATGCTATCAATTCTATCTAAAATCCCACCATGTCCTGGCAAGATTGAGCCGCTATCTTTCACGCCGCACTGACGTTTTACAACACTAAAAAATAAATCACCGTAAATTGAGATCAGTACCGTTAATGCAGATAACAAAATAAAATCAAAGGCTGTTTCGTATTGGATAACACCGTACTCAATATTGGGCGCATATTTAAATTTTAAATAAATATTAAGCAGTACCGCGCAGACAACACTGGCAACTAAGGCGCCGTACATGCCTTGAACACTTTTTCCTGGGCTAATTTCGGGTGACAATTTAACTGCCCCCCATTTTTTTCCCACAAAATACGCGGCAATATCAGCAATCCAAATGAGCAACAATAAATACATGGTCATTTCTACACCATAAAAAGCGCGTAACCGTGATAAAAACATCCATGTCGCTAGCAATACAAACCAACCTATTGCTAATTTGTACGCTATTTTTAGTTCTAATTTTAATACTTGAGCGGGTGCTTTTCTGATGATTAACATAACCATTATCCAAAATAACACGGGCGGAAAGACTAAATATTCTAAGGCGCCTGAATAAGTTCGCACATCTGTCCAATCAAAAGATAATGCGATTAATTCTAAAAATTGAGTCCAAAAATGAATGCCTAGCATAGGCAACATCAACGCCACTAAAAACAAAGCTTTTCGTGACAATGTTGTAATGCCTGCTAACTGGCTCCATTCCCATCCGGCTAATAAAGTGACACAGGCCATTAACATTGAAAAATATTCAATGGGTAATTGAAAAACCGCGACGATAATCAGGGCGGCTAAGATGGATGCGGTAATGATTCTTTGTAATAACATTTGTATAGAAAATGAAATGATGTAATAAATGACGTTTACGTTTTATACTTTTTCTTTTTTGCCTAAGCCGCCAAAACGTCGATCTCGATTTTTAAAATTATCTATAGCCGTTTTTAATACTTCTTGATTAAAATCTGGCCATAACGTGGGCGTAAAATAAAATTCTGTGTAAGCCAATTGCCAAAGTAAGAAGTTACTAATGCGCTGCTCCCCACCCGTACGAATAAATAAATCAGGTTCTGGCAATGAGCTAATAGACAAGTGCTGCTGAATTAATTCGTGATTTATTGGTGCCTGAATATCTAACTCACCTGCCGCCATTTTAGTGATGATTTTCTGAACAGCCTGCGTAATATCCCATTTACCACCATAATTTACGGCAATCACTAATTGTAAAGCCGTGTTGTGTTGCGTTTGCTGCTCGGCTTCTTGCATTTTTGTTTGCAGAGCCTTAGAGAGGGCTGTTCGATCTCCAATAAAATGTAAGCGAATATTATTGCGATCCAATCTATTTACTTCCTGCTGTAACGTCAACATAAACAAGCCCATGAGCAAGGCCACTTCATCTGGCGGACGTCGCCAATTTTCACTACTGAAGGCAAACAAGCTTAAAACCTTTATTTGTTGCTGTGCACAATACTCAACAATTTTTCTAACTACTTTAACACCTGCTTGATGACCTAAGGCTCTCGGCAAAAATCGCTTCTCAGCCCAGCGCCCATTGCCATCCATGATGATGGCAATGTGCTTAGGCATAACGATTTCATTTACATCCGTCATAAGCTTCACTTTAAATAGATAATAAATCAGCTTCTTTGGCTTCTAATATTTTCTCTATTTCTTTGATGTATTGATCTGTCAATTTTTGAACCTTGTCTTCCCCTGCCCGCGCGTCATCTTCAGAGATCAGCTTTTCTTTTAATTTTTTGCTAATCTCAGTATTTGCATCCCGACGAATATTACGAACTGCCACACGCCCATTTTCTGCTTCATGCTTAACGACTTTGACTAAGCTACGACGTCTCTCTTCAGTTAATGACGGTAAGGGTACTCGAATAACCATGCCGTTTGTTGAGGGATTTAATCCTAAATCTGATTTCATAATTGCTTTTTCAATCGTTTGCACCATGTTTTTTTCCCATGGCGTTACGGTTAAAGTACGCGCATCTTCTACAGCAATATTCGCCACTTTTGACAACGCCGTATCCGTTCCGTAATACGAGACGTTAATTTGCTCCAGCAAACTTGGGTGGGCACGACCTGTACGTATCTTTGAAAGCTCATGCTTTAAGGCGTCAATAGATTTTGTCATGCGTGTTGCTGTATTTTGTTGAATATCATTCATCTTCATTTTTCCTTATTGAATAAGAGACCCTATGTCTTCGCCCTTCATTAATCGCATAATTGCCCCTTGCTCAAAAATATTCATGACTCGCATAGGCATATTATTTTCTTTACATAACACAAGTGCAGTTGTGTCCATTACATTTAAACGCTGATCTAAGGCTTCGTCGTAGCTTAACCTAGAATAAAATTGTGCATCTTTGTCTTTTTCAGGATCGGCAGAGTAAACCCCCTTGACTTTAGTTGCTTTAATCATCAGCTGGGCATTAATCTCAATGGCCCTAAGACTTGCAGCTGAATCGGTGGTAAAAAAAGGATTGCCTGTGCCGGCGGCAAAAATAACCACTCGACCTTTTTCTAAATGCCGTATCGCTTTACGCCGAATATAATCTTCGCAGACTTGATTTATTTTTAACGCGGACATAACTCGCACTGGCTGCTGATAGCTTTCAATTGCATCTTGCATGGCTAAAGCATTAATGACTGTTGCCAACATTCCCATTTGATCGCCTGTTACACGATCTAATCCCTGTGACGCTTTTTCTGCGCCTCTTAAAATATTGCCGCCACCAATAACCAAACCAACTTGCACGCCGCAATCACATAACTCCTTTATTTCCATTGCGAGCCGACTAACAATCTTACTGTCAATGCTTCCTCCAACATCGCTCATTAAGGCTTCACCGCTTAACTTAAGTAAAATTCTCTGGCAAATTAATTTGGTCATAGTATCAACGGCACTCTTTGTAAATAACGGAAAATGGTTAAATAAATGTTAGCAAAACAGGTTTAACTTCCTCTTACTTGCGCCATGACTTCTTCGGCAAAATTCTCTTCTTTCTTTTCAATGCCCTCACCAACTTCAAAACGACTAAAACGAATGATCTGATTGCCTTTTGATGCGGCTAATTTACCAACGGTTACTTTATCATCTTTAATAAAAGGCTGTCCTACCAGTGTAACTTCAGCAAGAAATTTGCTTACTCTGCCTAATACCATTTTCTCAATAATCTCTGCTGGCTTACCACTTTCAGCCGCTTGTGCTGCAAAAATTTCTTTTTCTTTTTCAATAAGCTCGGGTGCAACTTCTGCTTCAGAAACACAAATTGGTTTGCTCGCAGCAATATGCATGGCAATGTCTTTACCCAAATCACCATCAGCTACGGCAAGCTCAACAATCACGCCTATCTTGCTTCCATGTAAGTAACACGCAGTGCCACCCTCAGGTGTTTGGTATTTTTCAAAACGTCTGATAGTAATATTTTCACCTAATTTTGAAATTAAGCCACGACGCATTTCATCAACCGTTACGCCACCTTCTAAGGGCATTGCTAATAACTGCTCTTCTGTTTCAATGTGTGCATTTAACAATGCGGTTGCAACACTATTTACAAAACCAACAAAATCATCTGCTTTTGCCACGAAATCAGTTTCGCAATTGATATCAACGATAGCGACAGCTTTTGCATCTGGACTTACTTGCACACCAATAATGCCTTCCGCAGCAATGCGTCCTGATTTTTTATCTGCTTTAGCCAAGCCTGCTTTACGCATATTTTCGATGGCCAATTCCATATCACCTTCAGCTTCTACCAATGCTTTTTTGCATTCCATCATGCCTGAACCCGTTCTCTCCCGTAATTCCTTAACCATACTGGCGCTAATTGTCATACTCATTGCTGTTATCCTCGTCTGTTTTTCTGAAAATGTTAATGCTATAAAAACGCCCCCATAAGGAGGCGTTTTGTTTTATCTTTATAAAATCCTACAAATATGCGTTGTAGCTAGTAACTATGACTAAACTTGGCTTTCAACTATTTCGGCACTTTCTTCAATAAAATCTTCTTCGCCTGTTTTTGCGGATAAACCTAACGTTGCTGCTTTAGCTTCAAGCACAACCGTTGAAACACTTTCGCAATAAAGCTTTACTGCACGAATTGAGTCATCGTTACCAGGAATGATGTAATCAACACGGTCAGGTGAGTTGTTTGAATCGACAATTCCAACAACAGGAATTCCTAGTGTTTTGGCTTCGCTGATGGCATTTTTTTCGTACCCAACATCCAAAATAAAAATCACATCAGGCACGCCTTTCATATCTTTTATTCCACCTAGGCTACGTTCTAATTTTTCAAGCTCACGCTCCATACCTAAGGCTTCTTTTTTTGCAAAACGTTGATATAACGTGCCATCAAGCTTCATCGCCTCAAGCTCTTTAAGACGATTAATTGATTTTTTGATGGTTTTAAAGTTTGTTAACATGCCACCCAACCAACGGTGATTCACATACGGCATGCCACAACGCAATGCCTCTTCAGCAACGACTTTTCGTGCTGATTTTTTAGTGCCTACAAATAAAATAGTGCCTTTATTTGCAGACATTTGACTAAGATAATTCATCGCATCATTAAACATTGGAAGCGTTTTTTCCAAATCAATAATATGGATTTTATTACGTGAACCAAAAAGGTAGGTTGCCATTTTTGGATTCCAATAACGAGTTTGATGTCCAAAATGAACACCGGCTTCTAACATTTGACGCATTGACACTGCTGCCATTAACTTCTCCTAAGATTATAACGGATATTATCCGATGGGTTACGCCTCCACTTACCCCGATTGGAAACTGATAATCACTGTCAGCACCCTACCAAACGTGACGGTAAATGTGAGTATTGATGTAAAAATGAACTTAGCTTTATACCATACAGCCTTTTTTTTTACAACACGACCAACTCTGTTAAACTCTTGCAATGAATGCAATGAATGGTATTCTTTATTTTTAAGCAGACTTACCACCCCATTAAAACCTTCGCAAACCAACCATACATGCTATGAGTGTAACCATTAAAACAGAACTAGAAATTGAAAAAATGCGTATTGCTGGCAAATTAGCGGCTGAAGTCTTAGAAATGATTGAACCTTACGTTGTTCCCGGCATAACAACGAATGAACTCGATAAAATTTGTCACGATTACATTGTCGAAGTCCAGCAAGCAATTCCTGCCCCACTTAATTACCACGGCTTTCCTAAATCAATTTGCACATCGATTAATCATCAGGTTTGTCATGGCATTCCTAGTGAAAAAAAATTGAAATCAGGTGATATTGTGAATATCGACATCACCGTCATCAAAGATAATTTTCATGGCGATACCAGTAAAATGTTTTGTGTCGGTACCGTTCTTCAGCCCATCAAACGCTTAGTAGCCATCACGCAAGAGGCTATGTATAAAGGCATTGAGCAAGTGAAGCCAGGCATAACCTTAGGTGATATTGGCTTTGCTATCCAATTTCATGCGGAATCTAATCGCTATTCTGTTGTAAGAGAATTCTGTGGCCACGGCATTGGCGAAAAATTTCATGAAGAACCACAAGTTCTACACTATGGCAAACCTAATTCTGGTATGACACTTAAAGCTGGCATGATTATTACCATTGAGCCCATGATTAATCTTGGCAAACGCCATGTAAAAATATTATCTGATGGCTGGACTGCCGTCACCAAAGACCGCTCTCCATCGGCGCAGTGGGAACATACTATTTTGGTGACTCCGTCTGGCTATGAGATCCTCACTTTGCGTCAGGAAGAATGCTAATGCAACGCAGTGACACGGCTATTTTTAACACACAAGATGCACTGCCTTACTACAAGAAAGTCATCAAAGCTAAAAACGAAGTGCTGCGTGAGGCCTTCAATCCTCACCAATCAGTCGCGTCACTGCTCAAAGAACGCTCCGACTTTATCGACAGCATTTTAACCCAATGCTGGCAACATTTTATTGGTCACTATGCGAATCAACTTAGCTTAGTTGCGGTCGGCGGCTATGGTCGACAAGAGCTATTTCCTTTTTCTGACATTGATATTGTGGTCTTACTTGACTCGGACGACACCTCTGCTTACCAAGAAGCACTCGCCAGTTTTTTTACTTTTCTTTGGGACATTGGTCTTAAACCAGGACAAAGCGTTCGGACACTTGATGAATGTTATGACACCGCGCTAAGCGATCAAACCATTATGACCAGCTTAATGGAAATTCGACTAATCACTGGCTGTCCTAATCAGTTTAATGAACTACAACTGCGCATTTCCCCTGATAAAATATGGTCGTCCAGTGCCTTTTTCTTAGCCAAAATGCACGAACAACAACTTCGACACGCTAAAGCTCATGATACCGCCTACAATTTAGAGCCTAATATCAAAGAAGGCCCTGGAGGATTACGTGACATGCAAGTGGTAGCATGGGTATTTCAACGCCATTACCACACAGCAAGCTTAGATGAATTAGTTAAATACAGTTTTTTACCCGCCTCCGAATACGCCGAACTGATTGCCGCACGTGAGGTTCTATGGCGTATTCGCTATGCTTTACATCTCTTAACTAATCGAGGTGAAGATCGATTAATATTTGATTATCAAAGAGATATTGCCTTTCAGTTTGGCTTCAATAAACAAGATCAACAGTACAACGAAGATGTTGAGCAATTTATGCAGTTTTATTTTAAAACTGTGCAAGGTCTTGAACGACTCAATGAAATGCTGCTGCAATTATTTAATGAACGCTTTGTTGGCACAACAACTAATGTCCAGCCAATCACTATTTCTAAATACTTTGTTGCTATCAATGGCTATTTAGAAGCGATTAATGATGACATTTTTAAAACCGACCCCTTAGCACTGTTAGATATTTTTATTATTTTAGAGAAAAATCCCTCACTTAAAGGTATTCGGGCAACGACCATTCGCTTAATTAGAAAAAATTTATATTTAATCAATGATGATTTTCGCACTAACAAACAAGCGAACGCACTGTTTATTGAATTGTTACGCCAACCTTTCGGTATTACTACGCAATTAAAACGGATGAACCGTTATGGTGTTTTAGCCGCTTATTTACCCAGCTTTGCGCATATTGTTGCACGCATGCAATATGATTTATTTCATGTGTACACCGTCGATGAACATACTCTTTTCGTTATCAGAAACATACGCCGCTTTGCCTTTAAAGAGCATTACCATGAACTGCCTTTTTGCCATAGCCTATTTCGGTTAATCCCTAAACCTGAATTACTTTATATTGCCGCGCTTTTTCATGACATCGCCAAAGGCTGCAAAGGCGATCATTCTACAATCGGTGAAGATATTGCTCGGCAATTTTGTGCTCAACATGAACTGTCAACACACGACACTAAGCTGGTTACTTGGCTGGTACGTAATCACTTAATTATGTCAATGACTGCTCAGCGCAAAGATATTGCTGATGCAGATATTATTCATGAATTTGCTCAACACGTTGCCAGTATTGAATACTTAAATTACCTTTATTTATTAACTGTTGCCGATATTCGAGCGACCAATCCTGAATTATGGAATTCTTGGAAAGATGCGTTACTTAAAGAACTTTATTCTGCAACACACAGCGCTTTACACAAAGGCTTAAAAAATCCCACGGCACTCACTGACCGTTTGTTAGAAAATAAAAAGGACGCCAAAGATGAGCTACTCAAACTCGTTATTGATGAAACGCGCATTGAGCAATTGTGGCAACATGCTAGTAATGATTATTTTTTACGTTATTCCACGGAAGAAATAGCGTGGCATACTCAAGCCATCATCACCGCCCCGTCTGAGACCTTACCATTAGTTTTGTTACGCCCACAAACCCAACGCGGCAGTGCAGAAATTTTTGTTTATTCAGAAAATACTGGCCCTATCTTTTCATTAAGCACGGCTACACTAGATCAATTAGGATTAACTATTTTAGAGGCCAGAATTAATACCACTACGGATAATCACATCCTTAACAGCTTTCAAATTCTTGAACAATCAGGCGCTCCGATTGCCGACCAATGCCGAGAACAGCATATTTGCTCGGCACTGCGTCATAATCTATGTCAACAAGAAATAAAGAAACAACGCAACATTCATCGGCAATCGCGTCAAGCAAAGCATTTCCCTATTCCCACAACAATTAACTTTCAAACCGACACCTCAAATCGACATACCATTATTGAATTGATTACCACGGATCACGCGGGTTTATTATCTAAAATCAGCACCGCTTTTATTCTGCAAAATATTAAATTGCATAGTGCAAAAATCACCACCATTGGAAGTCGTGCGGAAGATATTTTTTATGTCACAAATGCCGAAAATGAGCTTATCAGCGATCTCAATAAACAACATCAAATAGAAATAGAAATGTTAAAAGCCTTAGACAATGAAGAGTAAAACTACGCTGGTTAATGGCTGCTCGCCTTATAATTGAATTTAATTATCATAATTAAACGCAATCATCTAAAATTTAAAAGGGCATCGCTACAAATACCAAGTTAGCCAACTAAAGTCTTCGTTGCCCTAATAACTGTATTAATAATAATCACTTGGAGGATAGTATGTTCAAAATTCAATTCTTAGTTGCCACCTTGGCACTTAGCGCATCGTTATCAACCGCTTATGCTTGGGAAAGCCTGCCTACTGAAGCACCTGCGCCTGAAAACAACCCGACTACCACTGAAAAAGTAGAGTTAGGGCAAATGCTTTATCACGATCCACGCTTGTCTTCAACAGGCACCGTATCATGCGCCTCTTGCCACAACACAATGTTAGGCGGCGAAGACAATCGCCCAAATTCTATGGGCGTTAATGGTCAAACAGGCGGCAGAAGCGCACCAACAGTATGGAACTCAGCATTTAATAAAGTGCAATTTTGGGATGGCAGAGCAAATAGCTTAGAAGAGCAAGCGGCAGGACCAGTCACTAACTCCATTGAAATGGGCATGAAAAGCTGGGATGACGTAGTGGCTAGATTACAAACAATGGAAGGCTATCAATCAGCTTTTGAAAAAGCCTTCGGTAAAAATGCTATTAATAAAGACAATGCAACCAAAGCGATTGCTGCCTATGAAAGAACCTTGATTACGCCAAATAGTGCTTATGATAAATTTGTAAAAGGTGATCAAACCGCGCTAACAGCACAACAAATTAAAGGCATGGAAAAAATGGCTGAAGTTGGCTGCACAAGCTGTCACAGTGGCCCTGCATTTAATGGTGCCGGCATGTTCCAAAAGTTTCCGCTGATTAATAATGCGTATTTTGAAGCACAATTTCATTTCAAAAAAGATAAAGGACTTGCTGAGGTTAGCAAAAATAACGCTGATGAAAATCTTTGGAAAGTACCTACTTTACGTAATATCGCACTCACCGCACCGTATTTACACAATGGCTCAATTAAAACTTTAGAGCAAACGATTACTATCATGGCTCAATTGCAATTAGGCAAAGAGCTTAACAAACAAGAAATTGAGGATATTGCTGCCTTTTTAGCTGCCTTAACGGGTGAATTCCCAGTACAAAAAATGCCTAGATTACCTGCAACACCTGGTGTCTCGTTTAATTAATTAATTCACTCATCATAAGCTCAGAAAATGCGAGTTTTTGCGTTTTCTGAGCAGTTTCTTTTTCGTCCTCCGAACTTACCCATAAGCTCTGCTTACTTTGCATTAATTATCGAGACACCTTGATCGTTATGCGCGGCTAGCGATGGATTAGCGACCGCCACACTCACGGTTATTGACGGCTCCCACGGCAAGCTTTTTCTACGCAACACCCATTCATTCAAACTTTTTTTCCCTGGCGTACTAATTTTTTTGTTGTCCCGAATACAAAAACTTTGTAAAAAACCATCATAGCCCGTCGGCATGCTGCGCTTAATACCACGCGCAAACAGTGCCAATACCTTATTCATTCCTTGCCGAGAAAGAATATACGCTTCGGTTCCTGTTCCAATTAAGTTCTCTTCCGTTAAAACAATAATATTACCTGCCTGAACCGTTGTTTTGCTGCGCATGCGATCATTTAAATATAATAATTCAATATCATGCTCGATCATTGCAGGAATCATTAATCGTGGATCCGCGCGAAATTCAGCATCATCTTCAG
>QYQN01000098.1 GCA_007280895.1 Methylococcaceae bacterium | reverse complement strand
TATCTTTATTCGTCGGCAACCTCAGATGTTTATAAGAGACAACCCACAATGCAATCAAGTCTTGCCAATAAGACTCTGAAGTCATTTATGCTTTCCTTTGAAAAACTAAAGGATTCCAGATTGAAAGGCTAAGTTGAATGTGGCTCGGTTAAACGCTTACTGTCACATGCCTGTCACGCAAAAACCATCAGGCAAAAAAAAGGACTTAGATAAAAATCTAAGTCCTTAAATTTGTTGGTGCCTCGGGCCGGAGTCGAACCGGCACGGCCTTACAGCCGAGGGATTTTAAGTCCCTTGCGTCTACCAATTTCGCCACCGAGGCAACGGTAAAATCCGGTAAGCTGTGCATTATAAAGAACTGCTTAAATTATGCTAGTTTTTTTATCTTACAATACAGGTTATAAATATCAACCTATTGAATTAACAAATTTATTAATTTTTTACTGACTTATCAATAGCGCATAAACCTTAGTCCTTTACTTTTTCAAGACCCTATACCTCTACCTCAATGGTAGCATTGCCATTCTTTGCATTATTCCCATAGCCATTATCTTTAAGAAGTAATCGTTGTGTTGACGGCTAAGATTAAGCCTCGCAACACTAAATCGACATCGATATTCACTGCTACGCTTACATACTGCGCTACTGTTGCAGCATCACCGCCTGTTAAGATAATCTGCTCGACCTCTGGATATAGCTGGGGAATGGTGTTGATTAACCCTACTGCCGCCATTAACGTCCCTGCGTAAATAGCCGCCTCCGTTGTCTGACCTGCGCGTAAGGATTGATGTAATGAATCCCCCGCTAAACCTGTGCGCGCTAACAAAGTCTGCTGCATTAACATTAAGCCTGGCGTAATATAGCCCCCTAGATGTACGCCATCAGCACGTAAGATGTCTATGGTTATTGCAGTACCGCAATCTATAATGCAGGCACACCCTTGATAATCATGATGTGTTGCTAGCAGCGCAAGCCATCGATCAACGCCTAGCTTTTCTGGTTGCTCGTAAGCATTCTGTACGCCTAAACACGCTGCTGTTGCATAAAATCGTATTATTTCTATATTTGGCCATAACGCCTTTAGGCTGATTTTTACGGCAATAAAGAGGCTCTCATCACTCACGCAGGCGATACCCACCACGCTGGGTTGTGGCTCGCCGTTCCATTGCTCGTGCAGGGTATTGCCTGTGATTAACGTATTGGCTAAGACACCTCGACTCAGACACGTGGCAGTATTAAATAGCGCCCACTTAAGTCGAGTATTCCCCATATCAATAACTAATTCCATTGCTTAGCCCGAGGCAAAACTTACTTCACCCGAGGCATACGCCTGCACTTTGCCGTCATCATGCTCTAATAACAATAAGCCGTTTGCATTGATACCTCGCACCGTCCCTGACCAGGCGCGCTCACCAATAAATAAGCTGACAGCTTGGTCTTTAAGACAATCGTATGCACTCCATTCGGTAATAAAAGGGGCGAGTCCTGAATGCTGAAACTCAGTTAAAACGGCGATTAGCTGCGCTAGCAGTTCTGCAACTAAGCAATTTCTTTTAATTACTTTGTCACGGCAGATACTCGTTAAATCAGTCCACGCTTGAGTGATAGGTTTAGCGTCATGTTGCGCTAGCAGGACATTTAAGCCCAAACCAATCACTACGCGACACGGACCTTCTGCCTCACCAGCTATTTCAATTAAAATTCCGCCTAATTTTTTACCTGCATAAAAAATATCATTAGGCCACTTTAATCCCACATTTTTTATGCCGTAAGTGCGTAGCACACGAATAACGGCTACGCCAACGGCTAGACTTAAGCCTTGCGTAGAGGCATAGCCTTGATTAAATTGCCAGCTAAGCGATAAATAAATATTACTGCCAAAGGGAGATACCCATTGTCGTCCACGCCTACCCTTGCCTGCTGTTTGCATTTCAGCCAAACACACTCGCCCAGTAGTGATTTCATTGCTGGGTAAGTCAACCAAATAGCGATTGGTTGAATCAATTTGCGAAAAAATTTCTAGCAAGGAAATATGTTGTCTAGTGTACTCAGTAAGCTGTGCGTAAATATGCTCTGCTGAGAGCAACTCAACACCATGCTCTAAACGGTAACCCTTGCCAGTTACCGCAAGCACAGCAACACCCTGCGTTGTCAACGCATTGATATGCTGCCAAATACAGCTTCGACTGACACCTAAACTTTGCGCTAACTCAGTTCCAGAATGAAAAGCTCCGTCGGCAAGCACACTTAATAGATGTTTGTTTTTATCCATGCACTAGCTCAGATTTTAAACAATAAAGCACTTGCTTTAGCAGATGCTTGATTAAGCTAACTAAGCTAAGCGTCTTTCTTTTTAGCATATTACGAATGAATTACACCACGGGAAATAAGCAATTGAATAACCGCTTGCACACTGTCTTCTAAACTTTGCTCACTGGTATTAACAACTAATTCTGGTGCGTCGGGCGCTTCATAAGGTGAATCTATCCCTGTAAAAAAAGGTATCTGTCCTGCGCGTGCTTTTTTATACAAGCCTTTAACATCGCGCTGTTCGCAGGTTTCAATTGGACATTGACAATAAACTTCTAAAAAATCACCATGCGGAACTAAATTTCTTGCGACATTTCGATCAGATTTAAAAGGTGAAATAAACGCAGTTAAGGTAATAATTCCTGCTTCTATCACTAACTTAGCTAACTCACCAATACGTCTGATATTTTCTACACGGTCTTTATCAGAGAAACTTAAATCACTGCATAAGCCATGACGCACATTATCACCATCTAGTACAAAGGTGGATATACCGTTCCGGTATAGATAATCTTCAACGGCATGAGCTAAGGTTGACTTTCCTGAGCCTGATAAACCTGTAAACCAAAGAATCACACTTTTATGCCCATGCAAGGTCTCACGATCAGCACGACCTACTGTTGCATGATGCCATACTGTATTGCTGCTTTTATTTGTCATAATAAAAAGTAAATGAATAAATTATAAATAATCTGCGCGTTATTACTTAACGATATTGTTGCTCAAATGCACGAACAAATACCAGCAACTGATCTAATGGCAAATGATTAATTCCTGCAGCACTTTTACGCCCACCGCCAGTTGGAAACGCTGCGCATAATTCATCCGCACCTGCTGGTTTATCTAAGGGCGCACGCACACTTACCTGGTAATTTTTTTCTGCCGTATAACTTAACACAGCATGAGCACGACGCGGTGTTTGATTGGCTAATTCATTACTAAATACGCCACTGACTCGTCTTGCCCACGCTTGATCTGGCAACAAATAAACACTCACTAATTCGGTTTGATATTCTGGTGTCAGTGCCATGGCTTTTTCCATATCTTCTTGATACGCTGCCTGCAATTGTTGCGCAACCATTTTATTATCCTCCATAAAATCAAAGGGCGAGTCATAGCGAACTAACTCACGAAATAACGCATCTGGAGCAAAATGTAAATCTTCAAGACTGCCACCATAACCATTGTAATTAAGACAAACACCCAATTCTTTAAGCGCCTGTAATTGCTGTTGCGTTAAGTGCAATGACTGAGCAGCCTGTTCTGCACTCACCAATAAATTATCACCAAAGGCTGCGGTCACTGCCCATGCCCGATATTTCCCTTGTAAATACGCGTCCACTAATAAACTGGTACATTGCGATGCTGAGGTGTCAATGTGCGTGGTTAAATTAGGGTGATTAGGAATTTCTCCCGCTTGATGATGATCAACATAAAATACCTGCACAGCTTGTTGAAGCAATGTATCTAAGGCCGCACGGTTTTTATCTAAAGAGACATCTAGCACGGTTACGCGATCATCTGACATTAAACTATACTGCGCTAAAAGCTGATCTAATAACTGAATATCTCGTTTAATTCCAGTCACTAATGTTGATTCCATCGGCTCTGCTAAGCGTAATTGAACTAATGCACAGACACCATCTGCATCACCATTGAAAACATCATATTGCATATACGTTAACTCCTTTTTAATTATGAATTTTAAGTGCTTGCGCTAATAAAGTTGAACACTTCACGACCCAAACTTATTTTTTCGAGCATCAGCTTGATACAGACACCGCTATCAGTAGCGTTTTACGAAAGTCTATATCGACTCTGCACCATTCGTTGTAAAATGCTCTCCACATTTACAAACAATTATTATTGAATGACTTATCTATCAACTCCCAAAGATTCAGGCATTAATTTCAGTTTTTTTAAATCCAGTTTTCAGCGTTTTTTACCCAATTATGACGCGTTTTCACTGGCACTTAGTATTACTGTTATTTTTATTTTAATTTATTCTCTCTCCGACGTATTAATGCCCGTTTTTACTGCAATTGTACTGGCATATTTACTTGAAGGAATTATTAGTAAAATAGAAAAATTTACTTTGCCTCGCTTAGTGATTGTTTATTTGGTTTTTTCACTCTTTTTAACCTGCTTTATTTTTTTACTGCTTATTCTCATTCCTATTATTTCGCAACAAACTATTGAGCTTATTCAGAATATTCCCAATATTCTCAATAGCGCGCAACATGAAATCATGCGTTTGCCAAAAATCTATCCGATGCTAATTACCGAGAACAAGATTAGTCAAATGATGTTTGCCCTGCAAAATCAACTGCTATCGTATGGCCAAACTATATTATCAGCGTCTGCTGCTTCCGTGTTAGGCCTGGTAAACACGATTACTTACTTGTTTTTGGTGCCCATGATGGTGTTTTTCTTTTTAAAAGACAAACGTCTTTTAATTAATTGGTTAGGACAATTTTTACCCAAAGGTCAACCCTTAGCCCTTACTGTGTGGCAAGAAGTTGATATTCAAATTGCCAATTATGTCCGTGGCAAATGCGCTGAAGTCATTATTTTGTGGCTGGTCAGCTTTATTACGTTTAGCGCTTTAGATTTAAATTACGCACTGTTACTGTCCGTATTAATGGGCTTATCCGTAATTATTCCCTACATAGGTGCCACCTTAGTGACGTTTCCTGTGTTAATTGTTGCCTATGTTGAGTGGGGTATCAGCAGTGACGAATTTATGTATGTGTTAATTGCGTATTCAGTTATACAGGCCTTAGACGGTATTCTTCTCGTGCCTATATTATTTTCTGAAGCGGTTAATTTACATGCTGTGGCTATTATTATCGCTATTTTATTTTTTGGTGGTTTATGGGGATTTTGGGGAGTATTTTTAGCCATTCCTTTAGCCACTGTGGTGAAGGCGGTGTTAACTGCTTGGCCAAAAATGGACTGCACCGCTCCCCAAATGCAAACAGATTTATAATTGTTCCGAAGCAAAATCTGCCAAACGCGAACGCTCACCACGTCGTAACGTAATATGCGCACTGTGCGGCCAATGTTTAAAACGATCAACAACGTAAGTCAAGCCAGAGTTTGTTGCAGTTAAATATGGCGTATCAATTTGCGATAAATTACCAATACAAATAATTTTTGTCCCAGGTCCAGCACGAGTAATTAAGGTCTTCATTTGTTTTGACGTTAAATTTTGTGCCTCATCGATAATTAAAAAACGATTCAAAAACGTCCGTCCACGCATAAAATTTAGCGACCGAATTTTTACCCGATTCATTAAAATATTTTTAGCCGCACCTTGTTCCCATTCAGATTGTCCAGCCCGACTACCCAAGAGCTCTAAGTTATCCATTAATGCGCCCATCCAAGGCGCCATTTTTTCTTCTTCTGTTCCAGGTAAAAAACCAATATCTTCACCAATAGGCACGGTTTCTCTGGTCATCACAATTTCAGTGTACAATTTCTTTTCTAATGTCATTGCCAAGCCTGCTGCCAAAGCAATCAAGGTTTTTCCTGTGCCCGCCGTCCCTAACAAGGTAACAAAATCAATATCTGGATCTAACAGCACATTCAACGCAAAGTTTTGCTCACGATTTTTAGCCGTGATACCCCAGACATTATTGTGCTTTGAACGATAATCACGGGCTAACTCCACAACGGCACTATCACCTTCACGCTGCCTAACAATCGCCTCAAAATTAGACTCGTCATCGATGTATATATATTGGTTTGGATACCACTCGGCAACTAAAGGATCTTGTAAACGATAAAAAGTACGATCTTTTTCCTGCCAAGACTCCATCCGCGAGCCATGCTCATCCCAAAAATCACTGTCTAAGCAGGTGGCACCGTTGTATAACAAATCAATGTCATCCAACGTTTGATCGTTATGATAATCTTCTGCCATCACGTTTAAGGTGGCGGCTTTAATGCGCATATTGATATCTTTTGATACCAAAATAATATGAAGTGCAGGCAACTTTACGGTAAGTGCCAACATCACTCTAAGAATTGAATTATCAGCCGTATGACCAGGCATACTTTCAGGCAACAGAGCCGTCATTTCACTGGTTTGAAAATATAAGCGCCCCATGCTGTTAGGCTCATTGCCCTGATTACCGTAATCAAGCATAGATAAAGCTAGGCCATCGTTTAAAGATTGCTGATTAACCCCACGAATTAATTCATCCAAAAAACGACTCACTTGGCGCACATTTCTGGCGACATCGGTTAGGCCTTTCTTAGCGTGATCTAATTCTTCCAACACCACCATGGGTATAAATAAGTCATGTTCCTGAAAGCGAAAAATTGCCGCAGGATCATGCATTAACACATTGGTATCTAAGACAAATAATTTTTTATCTGGCGTAGTTTGAATATTCATCAGCATTAACTCTCGCAGCTATTTAGGGTTTGCAATACGTCCGCGCAATGCCCTGCTACTTTTACTTTACGCCACTGTGCAATTAAAACCCCCGTTCCATTGATTAAAAAGGTACTGCGCTCAATGCCCCGAACTTGCTTGCCATACATGTTTTTTTGCTTCATTACCTCAAACACGTTGCATACGTGCTCATCACTGTCAGAAAGTAATTCAAAAGGAAATCCATGCTTGGCTTTGAAGCCTTCATGAATGCGTACACTGTCTCGTGAAATGCCCACAATAACAGCATTTAATGCTTTAAATTGATCAAAATTATCACGAAAATCCTGTCCTTCTTGCGTGCAACCAGGCGTATTATCACGTGGATAAAAATACACGATGACCGGTTGCGAACGGCATTCACTCAAAGTAAAGATTTTGTTACTTGTGGAGGGTAATGCAAACTCAGGAACGACACTGCCAACAGCTATTTCAGTCATGGTTTCAACCTATCTTTTTAAGGGTTCAAGAATAGCATCTATATTTACCTGATCGCATAAGTCTAAAAACTCCTCACGCAACGCAAATAAATTTAAATGCGGTGGAATAAGAATGACACATTTGCAAGAAAAAACCGGCGTTTGTACGTAAGGTGCAGGGTATGAGCTACCTACCATTTCTTCAATTTCAATTTCTCTATCAAGTAGAAAAGTTGTCACAGATTCCATGATATTATGCGTCGTTAAAGACATGGTCTCTAAGGTATAAGGCAGAAATTCTCTATTTTTTTCTTTTTGTTCTGGTCGCATGGTATGAATTTTTATTTCCATTCGACGCTGCAAAACTTCTAAAACGCTTTCCAACTTTGCAATTTGATTCCAGTTTCCTTGCACTAACAAATACACCGCAGTTACCCGTTGTGCTAACTGTGAACATCGAATCTCTAAAAGACTGCACTTACAATCACTGATTGCTGGCAATAATTCAGCGATAAAATTAACTTGATTGCTTCCAAGAACAGAAATGACTAATTGCATTGATGATTTTACGCAGTGAATGATTGAAAAAACATGTTTCTGAAGTTTATCATTAAACACTAAAATATTTGTAATCCATTACTCCCGTTTAACAACACACAGTGTGTTGATGCTTGAGTTTACTCATTAACTCAATTGTTTTCTAACCTTCTACTTCCTTAAGCTATGACAAAATATTCGCAACGATTTGCCAACGTAAACAAAAATAAAACCGAGCTTGCGTTTTTGCATTCATCCGATCAATTTGCTGTTGATGAGCGTAATAGTTTAGACATCAGTCCATTGGATCATATTATTGAGGACACCATGTCTGCGATGGATTGTTTATTAGAAGACGCCGCATTTCAAGAGTCTGTGCATGATGCAAAAGCACCGTTATTTGAAGCCCCGCCAACACTCACAGCAAGCACCGCAGCAGCACCGCCTTCTCCCTCCTCCTCCTCCTCCTCTTCTTCTAGCAGCAATGACCATACTGTCGAAATTGAACGTTTTATTACAGATTATCTAACGAACGGTCAGCCTGATTTTACTGACACTCAGCCACTTGATTTTGATACGCTTACATTTGCACACCCCAACGCCGCACCCCAACCGTCATTAAAAAAACCCAAACATACTGCGCGGGAACTCGAGACGCCAGCATCCTCTATGCCTGACTGGTCTCTATTGAGCAAAAAAATTCAACATTCAACTGCCTTACTTTACAGTGCGTTAACGTTTATCGTGATGTTATTGGCCATCAACGCAATGCTCTATATGAAACTAAATGAACTCACTACCGAAAGCATTAAGATGACGCATTGGTTGGAAACGTTTAGAGCCGCACTTGAAGCCACTGCAAAACAATCGCAAGAAGCGCCTTAACCAGTTTGTGTAGCGACGCATAAAGCACAGCAGAAAATCAAAACTGCTCATAATTTAGGTTAAGGTCACTCAGCACACAACCAAGCCTTGTCATATCAATGCACATGCACAACGCTATCTCGTACTTCTTTTAGCTCAATAGCAATTTCCTTCCGCATTCTAAAATCACGTTTAGTATGGGCAATATTGAAGGGAATTTTGGGATTACGTTCATATTTTACTGCGGTACGTATTAGACCAATCCATTGTCGGTCGTTGTCTTCCATTTCTTTAAAGCGATGACGTATTCTTTCTAGCTCTTGATTACAGTAAGTAATAAAACCAGCTGCATAAAATACGCTATTTTTTAGGTAATCTTGGAGGGCAATTAAATCGCCATTAATCTCTTCGATAACTTCATCAAAATTAGCTGGTTCTGTTGATTTTAATAGCTCTTGAGGAAGTTTTTTTATGCTGTCAGCCGGCTCTTGCGTTTCTGTTGCAAGTAACTTGGCGGCACGACTTGAACGCGCCGAGGCAAGCGGTGTCATACTAAGCGTGTCATGCTGCAAAGGCACGGCTTTACTACTAGCACGAGGCGTTTTGGTAACCAAAGTAGGTAGATCGCTTAAGGTTTTTTCCCATAAACCATAACGTAAATAATGAGTTAATCGACCTTCCTGTATTTTTGCATGCTTGGGATTACCTTGATAAAACGCCTCTAAGGTTTTAATTTCAGCAGCACGTTCATTTAATAAACGCTCTCTTGCCTGCAATGGTTTGGCAATAAATACTTCCACAGCAACCCGACCAAAGCGTAAAAATAACACCTGAAAACCATGGCGAATACGAGCCTGCTCGATGCCTTCATCAATATGTGAATGTAATAAGTTTTTGCGGACATCTTCAGTATCCCACAGCAACGCTTGCGTTTTTTTGACGATTTGATCAATCAAGGCTTGTAACGCTTGCGCCAACTCATCGGTCATCTCGGTTTCAAATTTCTGTTGAATTTCCCTAAACAACTCTTCCCTGATTTTATAATTGCCCTCGCGGGGATCAGGCATAGACATGGTTCCGCCCGCCGTATAGATACGTTTCAATTCATCAGGTTGTGCCGTTGTTAATTGCGTAAGTAAGGATTCAATTTTAGTGTCATAGGCTGCATGTAACGCCGCTAATTCTTGATGCTCTGCCCCCATCGCATCCGCTTCAGTACGGCCTTGAATACTTTCTGCGTACCAGACATCAAAATCTTTTTTAATGCGTTGCCATTCACGTCCCCACCATTGATTAAAGTCTTTCCCCAATAAATCATCTTCTTCGACTTCGCTAAGAATCACATTGGCATACAGTGGCTCTAATTTCATGAGCACTTCATTAGCGTAATAACGCATATTGCCCACCAAGGCATCACAGCGTTTAGTTAAGGTTTCGGCGCGTTCATGATCGATATAAAAATTAACCGCCTCTTTTAATAAACTCATGCCATCGGTAATACCAATTTTTTTAAGCTTTAATTTATCATCAGCACCTTTAGACCGGCGCAAAGTGTCTTCGGAAGGAATGCCAAACTCAACTAAATGGGCACGCGCGCAGACTGGAATCATGCGTCGCTCTGGCAGGGTGGGCCAATAGCTACGATGTTTTTCGTAGGTATCTTTAAAATCAATCGGGTCATCTAACGCGTCAGCTTGTGTTAACACCACAAATATTTTATCTGCCACCCGAATACTTGGATCTTCCGCATCGGCGACCATTAACATATCCTTCTCGGGCCCAGTGATAGACGGCTGCTTCATTTCTTTAGCATAAATAATAGCATCACAACTTTTTAAGCGTGCCACGGCTTGCTCAGCATGCATTAAAATACCTGAGTTAAAGCCAGGCACATCATGAAAAATAATGTCTCTGTCACTACGCAAACGCACTGTTTTTAACTGAATACGTTTAATCGCTAAAGACTGGGCACGATTTTTAAAGATCGCAGCTTGTAAGTGTTCACTAATTTCGCTGATATCAATAAAGGCTTGGCTAAAACCATTTTTCTGTCTGGCAAATTCATGGATAGCAGACAGATTTTTTTCCGTATCATCGTAATCTTCCTGAATATCCTTCTTTTCTTTATCGCTTAATAATGAACTAGCTAAGGCATCACGCCGCTGCAATTGCAATTTACTAATATCTTCTTTACTGTAATATTGAATGATCAATGCCTGATCTTGCTCTGTTTGTGCTGACCAAATCTCAGTGCTGGTAAAGGTGCAACGCTCTCTGGCTGAGGGCAGAATCTCCTGCCCTAACCAAGCATTTAATAAGGCGCTTTTGCCCGCTTTTTCAAGCCCAATTACCGCCACCTCAAACCGATTAGCACGCAAGCGTTCTAATTGTTGATTTAAACGTGGATGCTCGTTTGTTAATTTCTGTAATAAACTCGCAGGAATATCCAACTCTGTTTTATTACACAACGTCATTAACTTATCTGCCAATACTGACGCTTTTTCTAAACGAACAAGTTGCAGTTGACACGTTTCTAACCAGTTAGCCATAGTCATTCCAATAATTAAATTACCCTACAAAAGCCAATAAATGACTCTTCACACGTTGCTTACATTTTTGTTGCAGTCAAACTTGCCATATCAATAACAAAGCGATATTTCACATCATTTGTTAAAACACGTTCAAACGCAGTATTAATCTGCTGTATCGCAATTTTTTCAATATCCGCAGTAATCTGATGCTCGGCACAAAAATCCAGCATTTCTTGAGTTTCGCGTAACCCACCAATAAGTGAGCCCGCCAAAGAGCGCCGTTTGAAAATAAACGAGCGCACCGCTGGTGAGGGATATGCTTGATCTGGCACCCCCAATAAACACAACACGCCATCGCGTGCTAATAAACTGATGTAACGATCTAAATCTAAAGAAACGGCCACCGTATTTAAAATAAAATCAATACTATGTGCATGTGCTTGCATAGCCTCGGTATCCGTTGACAACACCACAGTATCTGCACCTAAGCGTTTGGCATCGGCGATTTTAGACGCTGAGGTTGTAAAGACCACGACTTCTGCACCTAAAGCATGTGCAAATTTGACTGCCATGTGCCCTAAGCCACCCAAACCAATAATGCCTACTTTTTGTCCTGCCGATACGTGCCAATGACGCATCGGTGAATAAGTCGTAATCCCTGCACATAATAAAGGTGCGGTTGCAGCTAAATCAAGATGTTTAGCAATGCTTAAAACAAAGGCTTCTTTGACCACGATATGTTTTGAATAGCCGCCATAATTTACTGCACCACTATGCTTATCCTGACTATTGTAAGTAAAAACAGCCTGCTCACAATACTGCTCAACATGGTCTTCGCAGTCTGCACAATCACCACAGGAATCAACTAAACAGCCTACCCCAACTGAATCTCCTTTTTTGAAACGACTGACCTGACTCCCTACTTCGAGCACCTGTCCGACAATTTCATGTCCTGGCATAATGGGATACATTGCGATACCCCATTCATTTTTTACCTGATGAATATCTGAATGACACACGCCGCAATACAAAATTTCAATCAGCACATCATCAGCGCTCAAGGCGCGACGCTCAAAATGAAAAGGGACTAACGGTGAATGTTCCGATAATGCTGCATAGCCTAGGGTTTGATACATAGCGACTCCAGTTATTAGTGATGTTAACGCACCGATTACAAAGATTTTAGGGTAATTTGCCTGGGCTCAAGCACTATTTTTTGCTCTTTATACAAGGCGCCAAGGGCTTGCTTAAAGACTTTTTTACTTACCCTAAAGGTAGCATAAATTTCTTCTGCAGGACTTTTATCGCTAAACGGTAACACACCTTGATGCGCGTGCAGTTGCTCCATAATCTGTTCTGTTAAGGTGGTTACTTTACTATAACCAGGCTGTTGTAAACTGACATCAAGTTTATGATCTTCACGTAAGCGTTTGATGTACGCCGTTATTTTTTGCCCTATCTGAACAGGCTGAAAAATTTCATTGTGGTACAACATACCCCAATATTCTTGATTAATAATTACTTTTACACCTAATTCTGTTTGCTCAGCAATGACTATAGTCACTTCCTGACCAGCAGTAAATACGTCTGTGGTTTCTTGAAGATAACGATTTATTTTAGTGCTAGCCACCACCCGATTTTTATCATCAAGAAATAATTTAACTAAATAATGCTGCCCCACTTCCATTTCATGATGCTGCTCACTAAACGGGACTAAGAGATTCTTGTACAATCCCCAGTCTAAAAACGCCCCCGTATAATTAACTGAGACTACAGGTAACCAAGCAATATCATCTACTTGCGCCCAAGGTAAGTGCAGCGTAGCCGCGAGATGTCCGTCAGCGTCGACATACACAAATGCTTGAACAGTGTCTCCCAAAGCAATATTTTTTACGGCTAATGCAGGGTCTGCTAAGCGAATTTTTACCGAATGCTCATCGCCTACATAACTTTCTGCACCCATTTGCTTAACAAGCGTTAGGTTATTAATTTTACCGATAGCAATCATAGATAGGGTAATACATAGTGAGATTAAAAGGCATTATCATCCAGATGATAATGAACGCGCCGCTTACACAATAGACTGCTTAGCACCTGCACCCGCCACTTCTTTGACTAAACGAGGCACAAGATAACCAGGTAAACTGTTTTGTAAGGCTGTAAATAACTGCACCGCCCTGCTTTCATCAACATTAAAATGTGCAGTACCCCGTGTTTTATCTAATAAATGCAAATAATAAGGAATAACACCGGCAGCAAATAACTGCTCACTTAAAGCGATTAACACCGCAACATCATCATTTACGCCTTTTAACAATACGGCTTGATTAAAGACGGTTAGCCCTTGCTGTTGTAATTGCCGACACGCCGTGACCACCTCTGCTGATAACTCATTAGCATGATTACAATGCGTTACCACACAAACGATGGCACGGCACGCCTGCAAAACAGCTAATAATTCAGTAGTTATTCTTGCCGGTAACACTATGGGCAAGCGCGTATGAATACGAATACGTTTAATATGAGGAATACTCGCGAGTGCCGTTAATAATTTTGCTAACCGTGCATCGCTAAGCAATAAAGGGTCGCCCCCACTTAAAATAACCTCCTTGATTGAGCTATCTTCAGCAATATAAGTTAAAGCCGCCGCCTCTTGTTGCTTACTTAATTGTAAATCACTATAGGGAAAATGTCGGCGAAAACAGTAACGACAATGAATAGCACAGGTTCCGGTATTAATTAATAACACGCGACCCTGATATTTATGTATCACTCCTGTTACTTTTGCTGCGGATAAATCGCCCACGGGATCATCGGTATAATCAGCCACGTTAAGCAACTCTTCACTTATCGGTAAAATCTGCTTAAGCAAGGGATCATTAGGATTGCCTTTTTCAATTTGCTTAGCAAAGCTTAATGGCACACGCAATGGAAAATCGTGTAGTGCTGCGACTGAGGCAGGCAAATCCTCCAGCGCCACATTAAGATAGGCACACAAGGCGGCTATACTGGAAATGGCTTCGCTCAATTGCTGTTGCCAGGACAGCGCAGACGACACGGAAGCGTTCTTCACAGATGAATTTTTTACCTTAGTCAGCATTGTTAAACCAAAAATAAAGCAGGAGCAGCGTTAATAATGCACCTCAAGCGCATGATTCTCTTTAATAACATAACAAAATAAACAGGTCTTTTGCCAATCATCAAGATAAATAACAGTATCTGCCTCCCAGTTTTGCACAGGGAAAGAAGATGATACAAATAAGCTACCGACGCGCATTTCAGTGCGCACCTTTGCGCCCAACTTAGACATTACAGAAGGCGATAAATAGGCAAATACCAGATCATAGTTGGCCAAACTCACTTGCCAAAAACAATGTCGAAAGGCGTGCAGATTAAACATCTTCCGACTACGCCAAACATTTACCAACCACAGTAATGGTGCGTTTTCAAAGGCATGCACTTTTAATAACGGGTAATTATCAGCCAAAGGTTTTGCTACTGTACCAATGCCTGCACCTAATTCTGCAAAATGCATAATGTCCTTTTCTTCCACCAACTCAGCAACCGCTTGCACCACCAATTGGGAGGAAAAGAACACCGGCACATTGCCCGTAATTGTTCGCCAAAAGACCAAAATAAAGACACTGCTGACTAGCAAATACGTCCATGCCCCCCACTGCAACAGCAAAAACCAAACGATTAAAGGAAAAAACAGCACGTGGATAATCATCCACCACCATGCTTGACGTAATAGTAGGCCAAAAAAAGCTGCCATAATGCCCTGCATTAAGGCTACGTCAAGCCATGCTGTGGCAACTGGCATTTGCCAAAGCCAATATGCGACGCACCCGCACGCCAAAGACTGCGCGACGAATGCCTTTATTTTTCGAATCAATGGCGTACTTTAGTTAATTATTAGCGGGTGTAGTGACTGCTTTTTCAACAGTTGGCGGAGTCGTTACAGGAGCCGCAGACAATGGCGTTGGCGCAACGTCTTTAGGCACAGGAACAGGGATTGGCGCTGGTGTGGTGACGGCAGGCGCAGTTTTTTTAGCGTTTTCCTCACCTGCTTGTCGATGCCCCTCTCCCCAAAGTGTTAACGTAATCATGACGAATACCGTGGAGATGGCAACAATTAAGAACCGTGACGGGGCTTTTAAAAAAAACAACGGCCAGTGGGGTTTAAACATACCGACAATAAAAAACAAAATCGTCCATAAAGCTAAGTCAAACGCGGCTATTATCATTATTTTTACCTATTAAACTTTAAATTTGGATAAATGAAAAAGAATCGTAAATCTTAGCCTATTTGCACTCACGTGCCTGCTCACTAAAACCTACTTGCAGACTATTTTAATGAAATTACTAAAAAACGCAGAAGATTTTTTATTTACTGCGCATCGTGACTGCCCTGCGTTAAGCTAAAACGCTACGACGTTGACTTCGATCAGCCAACGGTTTGTGCAAAAGCCAAGCGTTATTTGAGCCAGCTTTTTCTTTAAAAAAGTAGCCCTAAAGTATGACGGACGTTGCAGAAAATTTATGTAAACATTTCCCCCTGCCACGCCCCATTGACTTATTTTTTTGCCATGATCGACAAGACAACACTTAGCAGCTCATGGTAAGCAAACTCAATTCAATTAATCCTGTTTAACGAGACTAATATCGAGGCACTGATGCATCACAATGGACAGACCAAGCATCAATTCCACCCTGTAAATTAGCAATATTGGTAAAACCCATTTGCACCAGAAACAAGGCCGCCTGTAAGCTTCGCACACCATGATGACATACCACGACAATCTCCTGATGACGCGCTAGTTCCTGCCAGCGCACGTCAATATCAGCCAAAGGGATCAAAATACTGCCAGCAATATGCGCATAGTTAAACTCATGAGGTTCTCTTACATCAACTAATAACACCGACTCATGCTGAGATTGTTTTTCTTGTAACTGAAGAGCCGTTAATGTTTTCATACATTTCTCCTTAATTGGTAAATAAACGCGGTGTCGTTTTGTGGCTTGCCACCTTAATGGCCACGAGTGATAAATCGCTCTATGCGAACCAAGGCTTCGCGCATAGCGTCAATCGGTAAAGTGTAAGCAAAACGCACCATTTCATTTGCGCGATAACGACCAAAATCAATCCCAGGCGTAATAGCAACGCCTTCAGTCTCTAATAAATCCAACGCAAATTGGTAACTGTTATCAGTAAATGCTGCACAATTGGCATACACATAAAACGCACCTTCTGGCTTGATAGGTACAGTAAAACCTAAGCGGCATAATCCATCGTAAAGATAGTCCAAGCGCTCTGAGCACTGCCTACGTCGCGCTTCTAATTCAGCGATGGTAGCTGGCTCAAACGCCGCTAACGCGGCAACTTGTGAATGCGTTGGGGCAGCAATAAAAATATTTTGTGCCAGTTTTTCTGCTGCTTCAATAAACGCTTCAGGAACAATTAACCAGCCAACACGCCACCCTGTCATGCCAAAATATTTAGAGAAACTATTCAACACAAAAACCTGATCACTCCAGGTTAATGCCGTCATCGCAGCACTCCCATAAACTAAACCATGATAAATTTCGTCGGAATAAAAATAACCACCATTGCGCTGCACGGCGTCAATACAGTGCTGAAATTGTTGTGGTGGAATAATGGTTCCAGTAGGATTTGAAGGTGAGGCCATTAGCACCCCCTTAACGCCTGGATGCCAACAATCATCAATTAGCTCTGGCGTCAGTTGATAGTGTGTTGCAGCCGTTACTGGCATCGCAAAAGCATTGGCATTTAATAAACTGACAAAATTGGCATTACACGGATAACAAGGATCCGTCATTAAGACCGTATCTTTGGGATTTAGGGTTAGCCCTAATGCCAATAACAACGCACCTGATGCACCTGGCGTCACAAACACACGTTCTGGCGCAACAGTTACCGCATAACGTTGTTGATAAAACTCAGCAATGTTCCTACGTAATGCTGGCAAGCCTGCGGCTGGCGTGTACTTTACCTGCCCTGACTGCAAACAGGCTATGCCCGCTTCAATAATCAATGGCGGCGTAGGGAAGTCAGGCTCACCAATTTCCATGTGAATAATGGAATGCCCTAACGCCTCTAATTCTTTCGCGCGGCGCAAAATAGCCATGACATAAAACGGCGTAATACTGTGCAAGCGCTCAGCTAAATGATCAACTCTCATGATAACACCCTAAAAACACATTACCTCTGTTTACTTTAAACATATAAAACAAAAACTTAACAAGACAAACGGTACATTTGCCTTATTAAGGTTTTATGATAAATTGACAAGCCGAAACCTTAACATAACGAGATTAATTATGGATTTTAATATTCACACGCCACGCAACACCTTGTATTTTTTTATTGGTTTTATGATTGTTAGTTTTTTTATTATGTTGATTATTTAACGGTATGTTGAGACGGTCATTCTCATTTCGACCGAGTTGCTGGCATGATAAGCGGTGAACAGCCTATGCTTTTTGTGGCGCATAGCCTGTTTTTTTAAACAATGCTAAAATCATGCTTCAACTAACCACTTTAAACTAAAAAATATGAGCACAATTAGCATCGAGCATAACCCAAGCGAAGAACGCTTAAAAGAACTTAACGTAGCCAACTGGGCAATCTGGGAAAAAGAAATTTCAACGTTTCCTATTGATTTTGATGAAACAGAAACGGCCTATATTTTGGAAGGTGAAATCATTGTGACACCGGTGGGCTGCGAACCAGTCCATATTGTTCCTGGTGATTTAGTTGTCTTCCATAAAGGGCTAGATAGTAATTGGGAAGTTATCAAGCCCTTACGTAAGCATTATAGTTACGATTAATTCCCCACCCTTGCCGCATCAACCATAACAATAGGTAAGATGCGGTTTTTTTCTCAAGACAATGATCGCCGTCAGCCCTTGACTTTTTTGACGATTAAATCCCATACACCATGACCTAATCGTAAACCTCGCTGCTCAAATTTTGTTAGCGGTCGGTAATCGGGGCGAACACAAAAGCCAGACTCATCACCACAATTTATAAAATGTGGCACCATAGACATTTCTTCAAGCATCGCGACAGCGTAAGGCTGCCAGTCGGTTGCTGCATGAAAATAGCCATCGTGTTGCAGTTTTTTCAGCACCAGCATTAAGAATGCATTATTCACAATACGGCGCTTATGATGTTTCTTTTTTGGCCAAGGATCAGGAAAAAACAAATGCACGCCTGCCAAACTTTCATCCGCTAAATCGTGCGCAATAATTTCTGCCGCATCATGACAATACACCCTAACATTGGTTAATTCATGCTTAGCTAACAACATTAATAAATGCCCAACGCCTGGACGATGTACCTCTATTCCCAGATAATTACAATCAGGATTGGCTGCGGCCATTGCTGCTAAGGCCTCGCCGTTACCAAAGCCTATTTCTACAATTAACGGTGCCTGCCGCCCAAACACCTGTTCAAAATCATAAGACACCTGATACGCTAATCCGTACCGCACCCAATAATTGTCTAACGCATACTGTTGCCCAGGCGTTAAGCGCCCTTGACGTAAAATATAGCTGCGGATTTTTTTCAATGTGACAGAATTAGAAACAAGCATAAGCAATGATAAAAAGGGGAATAAGGGTAATCCGTGTATACCGACACGCGCTAAGACGACTGCGCAGCAAGCAATTCCCTATACGAAATAAGCTCAAAGAGCAGCTTGCCAGCGCGAATGGGCTACGAAGGTCTCTAAAAAAACAAACCTTCTTCAGGGGAAGAAGCTGAAGCAAAGCGACGTTTGGGCATGCGACCAGCCAGAAAAGCTTCTCGTCCAGCCTCAATACCTTTTCTCATGGCTGACGCCATTAAGACAGGATTTCTAGCTGCTGCAATCGCGGTATTCATTAACACCCCATCACAACCTAATTCCATTGCCATAGCCGCATCAGACGCAGTACCCACACCGGCATCAACTAATATAGGCACCTTAGCATTTTCAACAATCGTTAAAATATTATATGGATTACGAATACCCAAACCTGAGCCAATAGGTGCTGCCAACGGCATAACGGCAACACACCCCATTTCTTCTAAACGTTTTGCCGCGATAGGGTCATCATTGGTGTACACCATGACTTCAAAGCCTTCTTTAACCAATTGTGCCACGGCTCCATAGGTTTCTTGCACATTTGGAAATAAGGTTTTTTGATCAGCTAAAACTTCCAGCTTAACTAGATTATGCCCACCCAGTAACTCACGCCCTAAACGACAGGTTCTGACCGCATCGTCAGCGGTATAACACCCCGCCGTATTAGGCAAAATTGTGTATTTGTCTGGCGAAATAACATCCAATAAATTAGGCTCATCTTTATGTTGCCCAATATTAGTTCGACGAATTGCGACCGTAACAATCTGCGCACCACTGGCTTCAATTGCTAGCCGTGTTTCTTCAAGATCTTTGTATTTTCCAGTTCCTACTAATAAACGGGATTGATAAGCCACCCCAGCAATCATAAAATGTGAGTCATCGCCACCCCCTATGGCATGAACAATTTCTAAGCGATCAGCAGTCGTTAACCGTTGCTTTCCATACTCATTAAACGGCACAATTTCTTGGTTTAATTCAACCGCAATTTTCTTACCCACTAACTCTAAATGAGCCACCACATCCGCCACATAACTGCCTTCTGAAACTTCGTGACTGTCGCCATTAACATAAATCATCATGCCCTTAAACTCCACTGCTTCTTCGTTTTTGTACCGCAACCGCCATTTCTTGTAATAACGGCACCGTATCTTCCCAAGATAAACACGCATCAGTAATGCTTTGCCCATACACTAAGGCTTGTCCATCAACAATTTTTTGGCTTCCTGCCACAAGATTACTTTCCACCATAATACCCATAATATGCTTATTGCCCTTGCTGAGTTGTGCTGCGACATCGGCACCAACAATCAACTGTCGTTGACATTGTTTTAAACTATTGGCGTGACTAAAATCAATCATAATATTAGGGCGTAAATCTGCACTGACTAAGCCTTCTGCCACTTGCGCTACACTGGCTGCATCATAATTTGGTCGATCATTACCACCGCGCAAAATAATATGCACATCTTGATTACCTGTGGTGGAAAAAATAGCGGAATGCCCTGCCTTAGTTAAAGATAAAAAATGATGCGGACTCATGGCCGCGCCGATCGCATCAATAGCAATTTTAATCGTGCCATCGGTGGAGTTTTTAAAGCCAATTGGACACGAGACTCCCGACGCTAATTCACGATGCCCCTGACTTTCTGTAGTACGTGCACCAATTGCGCCCCACGCAATTAAGTCTGAAATATACTGTGGACTGATTAAATCTAAATACTCTGTTGCCGCCGGCATCCCTAAGGTACTTACGTCTAAAAGCAACTGCCTAGCAATACGCAAGCCTTTATTAATATTGAAACTGGAATCTAAATCTGGATCATTAATTAAGCCTTTCCAGCCCACGGTAGTGCGTGGCTTTTCAAAATACACGCGCATAACAATGAGTAAATCATCAGCCAACTCATCTTTAAGCACTTTTAAACGTTGCGCATACTCTTTTGCCGCTACGGGATCATGGATTGAACAGGGACCAACAATCACTAAAACGCGATCATCTTCACCCGTTAAAATAGTATGAATTTCATTGCGTGCCTGCAACGTTGTTTTTGCAGCAGCTTCGTTGATGGGCAATTCATCGTGAACATGAACAGGGGCAATGACTTCTTTAATACCGCTAATTCTTAAGTCATCAGTGTTATATTTTGTTTGCATGCGAAGAGTACCTAGTGATTTTAAAATTACAGAACTAACTAAATGTTAGTGCATTTTAACGGTTTTCATTTATTTTAGTGAATTTTTAGGCTAACTATCGCTTAGTTAAGTAAGCTGAGTTACTTAATCGCTAACTAAGCAGTGCTGACTTACCACTGACCTGTGCGTCGTTGATAGGTTAAAAATCGATAACTAAAATCCACAGTAGGATCATTGCTTACCTCTTCTCTGGCAAGTTCTTGCCATTCGGCGTGTTGCCATTCTGGAAAAAACGTATCACCCTTAAATTCCTTATCAATTTCTGTCACATATAAGGTTTGCGTGGCAGCTAATAACGCTGTGTACAGGCTGGCTCCACCGATAACAAATACTTCAGGCGCAGTGACTGCGGCCAAGGCATCATCAAGATGAGTAAACACTCGACAGCCTTCCGCTTGAAAAGCAGTGTTATTCGTCACAATGATATTATCTCTACCGGGCAAAGGACGCCCTATTGATTGATACGTTTTTCTGCCCATCAAAATGGGTGCGCCCATAGTGAGGCGTTTGAAATTTTTTAAATCAGCAGGTAAATGCCACGGCAACGCGTTTTGATAACCCATGACGCGCTGCTTAGTCATTGCCACAATCATTGAAATATTCATTGTTACCGCTTGATAAATTAACTAGATGCGAACTTCTTCGCTTGCTGACATTGACAATACAGTGTTTCGACTTTAGTACGTGCCCAAGGTGTTTTACGTAAAAACGCTAAACTGGAAGCGATGCTTGGATTATGTTCAAAACAGCGAAACGGTAAGCGTGCCGCCAACTCTTCCCAGCCATAATATTGCTGTAAGCTAATTATTATGGTCTCCAACGTCACCCCTTCTAAATAATGATTACGCTGTTGTGGCGACAATATTGGGCTCGTGTCTTCGCTATTTAATTCGGCAGTAGAGTTGGGCGTGGCGGTGCGCATTAGTATTGGTTCTCGTTGATACTTTCTAGGGCATAATCGATCACGGATTGATACTCCAGATCACCTTCTAATGCTAAATATTGCCTTACTTGCCCCTCAATTTGTGAGAAATGACAATCACTTCTGCCATAAAGTTGATCAGCAATATTGTCTGCCAGAAGATGCACTGACAATATGTTTAAGGTTGTGTTATCCAATCCCAAGGTAAAAATATCTGCATTATGATGCAAACGAATAGCGTCACAAAGTGAGGAAGGTAAATACCAGTTTCGCGCGAGTAAATTGCCCATCAGGGCGTGGTTCATGGTGTATTTAGCTTGCTCAAGCTCTGGAATTTCTTCTTCCTGAGCATAAAAGTTGAAATACGTATCTAAATAATCAGGATATTTCATACTCATTAACGGGACGGCACAATCATGAAACAAACCCATTAAATAAGCCAAGTCAGGATCAAACGCTAAATGTCTGGCTATACATGATTCCATGACAGCAACCTTAATGGAGTCTTCCCAAAAGCTCTTTAAGTTGGCTGGCAACTCAATACTATGACGCACCGACACCGCCATCACTAAATGCAAGGCACGCGTTAAGCCAATTAAATTAACCGCATCGTTCACCGAACTTACTTTATTCGCCAAGCCATAAAAAGGCGAGTTCACCGTTTTTAATAAGGCTGCGGATAAAGTAATATCTTCAGCAATATAATGTGCTACCACCTGAATATTAGGCGTTGGCTGACTCATTTCTTGCTGTATGTTAATTAAGCTTTCTGGTCGACTTGGAAAACCAAACTCTTCACTGATATCTAGTTTTACGCCTGAGTGACCCTCAGCGCGTGTCGCGCTAACCTCTTCTAAATGCATATTAAGATGATCTACCTGAAGCAAGTCATCTACTTTTTTTTGCAGTAAAGTTGGGCTAAACGGCTTTACCATATAAGCATCAGATTTTGCACTGAGCCCCTCTTGAACATCAACACGCAAGCCTTTAGCCGTTAACAAAATAATTTTTATTTTGTTATACAGAGGATTATTTTTAAGATGCTTACATAACTGAAAACCATTTAATTTACCTGCCAACATAACATCGAGCACAATTAAATCTGGAATATCTTGCTTAATTAAAGCAAACGCTTGTTCAGCACTTTCTGCCTCAGTTAACTTAAAATCTGGAAAATCTAAGGCAAGTGAAACCAACTTCCGAAGGTCTACTGAATCATCAACTATTAAAATTTTTTTTATCATGTTTATATTATTCCTTTTTTAAGTACCTATCCGCATTAGTAAATAGTAAAAACTAACACTTTTGAACTGCTGCTTTAAACGGCAATCAAACTAAAATGCACTGCTTAAGCAGCTAGTTTTACTGCTGCTCACGTAGAGCCTGCACAATAAGATAGATTTATGTACTTGCTTGCTGCTTCTGTGCCCACATTGTATTTACAATTTCAATTAATGCCACAGGACTAAAGGGCTTGGTGACATAGGCATCTGCACCGGCATCTAAGCCTTTTTGAAAATCATCTTTTTGACCTTTTGCCGTCAATAAAATCACACAACATTCCTTATAAACAGAAGTTTTAATAATACGACAAGCATCGATACCATCCACCTCACCTGGCATCATAACGTCTAATAAAATAATATCGGGCTGCTCTTTCACGATAATTTTTAACGCATCTTGACCATTTTCAGCCTCTAATAAATCAAAAATAGAACTACTGAAAGTCATCGTAATCAAGTCCCTCATGTCGAAATTATCATCAACAATTAACATTTTAGGGCGTTTAGTAACGCCTACAGTATCCGTCATTTTATTTCCCTAAATAGCATCTGTGTTTAGCCATAAGACAACTTCCGTCCCGATGCCTGGCTCGCTGGTGATTTCAATGTGGCCCCGATGAAAATTAATAATTTCATGCACCAGTGCCATACCAATGCCTATCCCTGCAATGTTATGAGTATTGGAGCCTCGCCAAAAACGCTCGAATATATGATTTAAATCATTTTGCGTCATGCCTACGCCGACGTCCTTTATCGCTATCCCTACTTGCTCATGCAGACCCTCCCCTCGTCCCACAATATCCACCGTTATGATGCTCCCTTCTGGAGAAAACTTAAGCGCATTGGAGAACACTTGAAACAAGGCTTGCTTAATATAGTCTGCATCTATAAATAACCAAGACACGTCTGCTGTAGCAAGATAATTGATTACACAGTCGCTATGCTCTTGGGTAAAAAGTGCTATCCCTTCTTTAATTACTGCACCCAAAGCATACTGCGTTAAATGAAATTCCTTACTCAGCCGTGCTTCTATTTTGGCCAACTCCAAAATGTCATTTAAGGTTTTCACTAAAAATTGCGCCTGATGATGTAAATTAACAAAAATATCCTGCTGCGTTTTAGAATCAAATTGCCGCGTTATTAATAATTCAGTAAAACCAAAGACACTGGACAAGGGCGTGCGTAATTCATGGGCAGCATTGGTTAAAAACTCATACTTCATCCGCTCAATCTCTATTTCCTGCGTAATATCCTGAAAATACATGACGGTGCGTATCACATCAGTTGATAACTCGCATACGTTAACTTTTAATACCCATGAGCTGCCCAGCTGATTTACAACTTTATTTTTTCCTAACCCCACGTTAGGTTGGTGTGCTAAGTGTGCAGAAATAGGCACTGGTAAAAATTTAAAGACACTACCTGTGGTAATTTCAGCAGGGCAATCTGGCAAACTTATCGCTTTTAATTTTGCCAGTAATTGCGCTTCTGTATTACCCACGACGTCCTGAGCGGTTAAGCCTGTAAAGGTCAAAAACATCGCGTTAACGGATTGCACTCTGCCGCCATGATTAATGGTAACAATACCATCAGGGCTAAGATTAATAATGGCATCTAATTCTTGTTGTCGATTACTTAATTGTTTTTCTGTTTCTTTAAGCAAGGAAATATCGGTAATCGATCCTGCCATATGCTCAACTTTACCCTGTTGATCGCGTATTATTTTTGCATGACACAATACCCATACCCACGCACCGGCTTTATTTTTTAAGCGATGCACGAATTGGTAATCCTCTTTGGTTACATCATTCAGTACAGACTTTAAGGCATGATCGACACTAGCCGCTTCGTCTGGATGCAAGCGCTCATGCCATGTGGCATAGTCATTGGCTAATTCATCATCGTCATAACCAAGCATTTCCTTCCAACGCGGCGATAAATACCACTCTTGCGTAACAGCATTCCAATCCCATAGCCCATCAATAGCAACAGTTGTCGCTAAATAAAAGCGTTCATTACTTTTTTTAAGCGCTTCTTGATGACGAATGTGTCCCGTCAAATTAACTAAAGAACTAAACTTTATCAGCACATTATCTTCAATCATGATGTGAACAGATGCCCCCAATAACAAAATCTGCTGCTGCTTAGTGATGAATTGCACATAAAAACAGTTATTTTCTTCGCCAAGAAATAACCGAAAGCAGTTTATTACATCATCTGGATGAATAAAATCTCGGATTGATTGACCGATACTTTCATTAAACGCATACCCTGTTAGCAACGACCATGCGGGGCTCACAAAAGTAATAAACCCTTGCTGATCGACCGTAAAAATAACTTCACTTGATTGCTCAAGAAAAAATTTTAATTTAACATCGATAGCCGTTGCTAGCTCATAGTGTTTAAGCTTATTAGGCGCATCCTCTCGCAAAGTAATACTTGTATTGTTCATCGTTCACTTAACCTTTTGCTTTTGTTACAACACAGCACCTTGGTACTGTGATGCACTAGAATAGTTACTTGCATTAGCACGCAAACCTGCGTTATTGATATACATCAAACGCTCCTGATTTGACGCTTCACTCCACGACATAATTTCATCTAAGGATCGAAAACACCCTACACAAATATTATTACTGTCTAAACAGCATTTACGAACACAAGGCGAGTCTATCGACTGGGTATTAGTTAACATAATTATAAAATACTGTTATACGCGGGTTATCTATTAAGGGTTAATTAATGATGCATTACTTACTGGGCAGGAGTTAAGCACCTCTACAACACGCTATTTATGGCAACTGACTCAGCCTTATTTAGCTAATAAATCCATTTGATTTTTTTTGATCACTCCCCCGCAAACACATATCCATCGTAGCATCTGATTTAGCATTAGAAAGGGCTGCCTTTCTATACTCTTCTGAATGCATATTGAGGTGATCAACATGAAGTAATTCATCTACTTTTTTTTGCAGTACGGTTGGGCTAAACGGCTTTATCATATAGGCGTCAGACTTAGCACTAATGCCCTCTTGAACATCCATAAGCAAGCCTTTAGCCGTTAACAAAATAATTTTTATTTTGTCATAAAGTGGATCATTTTTAAGCTGCTTACATAACTGAAAACCGTTTAATTTACCCGCCAACATAACATCAAGCACAATTAAATCTGGAACCTCTTTTTTAATTAAACTAAAGGCTTGTTCGGCACTTTCTGCCTCAGATAATTTAAAATTAGGAAAATCCAATGAAAGAGCTACTAATTTTCGGATATCTCTTGAATCATCAACGATTAACACTTTTTTTATCATGTTTTTATTGCTCACTTCGCCAATAACGCATCTAGTTTTTTTTGTTGCTCCAGCGCATACAAATCATCAAAGCCGCCTACATGAACATCATTAATAAATATTTGCGGCACTGTCCTGCGCTTGATTTTATTCATAAGTTGTTCTCTTAGCTCATGCTTGCCATCAAGATTGATTTCAGTATAGGTTACCCCTTTTTTATCTAATAAACGCTTAGCCATAACGCAATAAGGGCAAATGCGCGTGGTATAAATGAGTATCTCAGGCATGATTTAGTAATATTTGTTAATATAGTCTGACATTCTATAGATAATAATACGCATAAACAATGCAACGAATATTGTTATTGGCTTTATTTTTTTAAGCTTTTAAATTAGTTACTCTACCCAACCTTCTCCTTTAACACTTAACTTTAGAGAACAAGCCATGGCTGACTTGCCTGAACACCTACGCTACGCACCCACCCATGAATGGGTGGCCCTTGAAGACGACACGATTGTACGAGTAGGCATCACCGATTTTGCCCAACAAGCGTTGGGAGATTTAGTCTACCTTCAACTGCCTGAGGTTGGTCGTCAAGTCATTGCTGGCGAACAGTGTGCGGTGGTTGAATCCGTTAAAACAGCTTCAGACTTGTTTAGTCCTGTCACAGGAACGGTTATTTCCTTTAATGAGCTCTTACTCGATGAACCTGAGCAAGTAAATGAAAACCCCTATCAGGCTTGGTTATTTTGCATAAAAGCAGACGACCCAACTGAATTAAACCGCTTAATGAGCGCCATGGAATATCAAGCTAAGCAAGAAGATTAATAAACGTTTTGGTATTATTAAACGTTAATAATTGGCAGTTAAACTCTAGCACAGCGTGATCATCCTGCACTAACACCAGCCCCGCTTATGGCTGAAAAGAGCTTACACCTTGATCGCACTCAATCTTAACTTACTTAATGACGAATATAGCTGACCTGTGCAGTCCCGTTTGCTCATTTACACCACTAAATCACACGCACATTACTTATTCACGTCATGGCCAATCAAAACGCAAAAGGCTTAAAACGCTTAATTAACGCGTGCTTTTTCTCTGCTGCTGGCTTTAAAGCCACGTGGCAGCATGAAGAAGCATTTAGACAAGAGGTTATTTTATTTATCATTGCACTGCCTTTAGCCTTATGGCTGGGTGACTCTCCAATCGAAAAGATTCTTCTCCTTGGCAGTCTTGTGTTGGTAATGTTAGTTGAATTATTAAACTCAGCGGTGGAGGCTGTGGTTGATCGTGTTGGTTACGAACATCACGAACTCTCAGGACGCGCCAAAGATATTGGCTCTGCTGCGGTGACCTTAGCCCTTATTTGGGCCGCCATGACTTGGCTATTAATTTTACTTTAACTCAGGGTAACGCCCAGCACGAAAAAAGACTATTTTGTACGTAGCTGACGCTGTCCTTTTTCTTTTCACTTTTATTTATCACGCTTATCTTAGGAATTTACAACATGAAAGCATTAATCTGCGGTTCAATGGCTTATGACACCATCATGGTTTTTCATGACAAATTTAAACATCATATCTTGCCAGAAAAAGTACACATTCTTAACGTCTCATTTTTAGTCCCTGTCATACGTCGTGAATTCGGCGGTTGCGCTGGCAACATTGCGTATAACTTACATTTATTAGGCGAAACAGCTTTAATTATGGCAACAGTAGGTCATGATTTTGAGCCCTACAGCCAATGGCTAAGCCAGCACCATTTATCCAGTGAATATATTCATGCACTGGATGATCATTACACTGGTCAGGCGTATATCACCACGGATGTTGATGGCAATCAAATTACTGCATTTCATCCTGGCGCGATGAATTTATCACAGCTAAATACTGTCCCTACCAATCGTGACGATATCACGATTGGTATTGTTTCACCCGATGGTAAAGACGGTATGCAAGCCCACGCCCAACAATTTGTGGAGCAAAAAATTCCGTTTATTTTTGATCCAGGTCAAGGCATGCCAATGTTTAATGGCGCCGAATTACTTAGCTTTATCGACCAAGCCACATGGGTTACCGTTAACGATTATGAATCTGAATTATTGCAAGAACGTACTGGTTTAAGCCTAGAAGAAATTGCCACGCGCGTGGAAGCTCTTATTGTTACCTTAGGCAGTGAAGGGTCTAAAATTTATACCAACGGCACGGTATTAAACATTCCTGCTGCGCTTCCTGCCGCGATTAATGATCCAACAGGCTGTGGCGATGCCTACCGTGCAGGTTTATTGTATGGCTTAATGAATGAATACTCATGGGAAATCACAGGACGCATTGCATCATTATTGGGAGCGATTAAAATTGAACACCACGGCACCCAAAATCATACCTTTGATTTAACACTCTTTAAACAACGTTATCACGAAAACTTTGGCAGCAGCTTCTAAACCTGCGCCTGAAACGCGATAAGTTGTTATTGGTAAACGTATTAGTGCTAAAAACAATGATAGGATTCATGTGGGAGAGGCGAAGGAGACTGTGAAAATATTTATGTGGGAGAGGCTTTAGCCT
>QYQN01000011.1 GCA_007280895.1 Methylococcaceae bacterium | reverse complement strand
GCCACCTTGATCGACATAAGCATGTAAATCAAAGCCTGCTAGCTCACGAGCAGGAATATCCACAAGCTTTATCTGTTGAATTCTATGCAACGCTAATAAGCGTAGATCATTGTGATTATTAATCATTGCCACTAAATACACGACCACTCCATACTGAATTAAGCCTTGTAAATGCACTGCCGAGTAATGCTTTGCAGTGGCTGACTCAATGCCCAAATAATCCATTTCCAATTGCATCCCTTGTAACAACGCATCATTCACCGAACGCTGAATGTTAGGGTTGATTTTTGGCGCAAGCAAGGGCTGACCTGGCGACACTACTTTTACTTTTTTTAGCCAATCAACTAATTTAGAAGGGTTATTTTCAGTGGTAAAATAATGTCTAGCGGCCGCAAAATGTGGCGATAAATTATCAGCAATCGCAACAGGTAATAAACCTAGTAAATACGTTTCCAATAATACCAGCGATAAGGCCTCGCTGGAGGTTAATCCTGGAATATTTACCAACGGCATATTTAATGCAAATCGCCAACGATATGGACGCCGTTGGGTATCTGATTCTAAACAAAAAGGAATGGATAATTTATCCAAATCGCGCTCAATTGAGCGCGATGAAATACGATAGCCTAAGCCATCTAATTTATCTTTTATTTCTCGCACCGTGATGGTTCGATCACGTGGAATTAATTTCAACATTTCCCACTGCCGCAATAATGAATCAGCCAAGACCCTTTCTCCTTAAGATACATAAAAAATAGTTAGCGTTATTGCCTGATGTTACCCAGCCTGCGGTCGCGGTCAAGTTTTTTCAAACAGGTTAAGGTCTGCTGTTGCTGCACTGTTTTATTCAACCTTAAACAGCTTGATTTAAGCATAATAATTAATCTCTATCGTTTAAAAAAATGCCCACTAAAACCACGGTCAGTACGACAGTTTTTTCCAGATAATTGCTTTTAAGAATATAATTGTCACCCTTAGTCACTGATTGCTTTTTGACCTTTCTTTGACGGCTAGCGACCTTTCTTTTTTTAACCCAACATCGCTTTCATTGATTACTTGTAAGGGTAATCTTATTACTGACCGACAGTTGAACACTCCAATAATTATAAAAATGCGCTTTCTAACTCACCATCGTTTTACGCTTATTCTGTTGTTTGCCTGCACCTTGTTTGTCAGTGCCTCCTTGGTTTTTGTCTTACAACCTTTATTTGGCAAATTATTATTGCCCTTATTGGGCGGCTCTCCTGCGGTATGGAATACCTGTATGGTGTTTTACCAAAGTATATTATTTTTAGGTTATTTATACGCTCACACAAGCTCACTGCGCTTAACGCCTGTTCGACAAATTCAACTACATAGCGTGCTGGTGTTACTAAGCATACTTACCTTACCACTGGCATTACCCGAAAATAGTGCGCCCCCTACTGACAGCAATCCTACGTTATGGTTATTGTGGACGTTATTAAGCTCGATTGGCTTACCTTTTTTTGTGGTCTCCAGCACTGCACCATTAATGCAAAAATGGTTTGCTCAAGTGGGACATAGTGCCAGTCAAGATCCTTATTTTCTTTATACCGCCAGTAATTTAGGCAGTTTACTGGCGTTACTTAGCTATCCGTTGTTAATTGAACCCGCGATAAATTTAGACGCGCAACAACTTTCGTGGAGTATCGCCTATGGTGTTTTAGCTATTCTGCTAAGTCTTTGTGGCGGGGTATTTTTAACAAAGGTAGCCAAAAAATCAGACAATCTCACCGAGCAGTTTGTTAACGTGCCTGCCTTATCAGTATTTACCCAGTTACATTGGCTGGTGTTAGCGTTTGTTCCGTCCAGTTTATTACTTGGCTTAACTAATTTTATAAGTACCGACATTGCTTCAGTGCCCTTGTTATGGATTGTTCCATTAACGGTTTATTTACTTTCTTTTATTATTGTTTTTGCTAAGTTTTATGATCGCATTCATGGGCTAGTTGTGGCCGCCCAAACAATTTTTTTAGTCATTTTTATTATTTACGCCTTTATTAATCCAGCAGAACTGCCGTACTGGATGTATTTAATTTTACATGTCGTTGCTTTCTTTTTAGCCGCCTTAGTGTGTCATGGTGAACTCGCTAAAAGGCGTCCTCCCACGTATCACTTAACACGTTTCTATTTGCTCATGTCATTAGCGGGAATGTTAGGTGGGATGTTTAATACCTTTGTAGCGCCGTTCATCTTTAACGATATTTATGAATACCCACTGATGATCATGGCCGCTTTATTATTACGCCCCGACCCACTGCACAGTTTTTTTAAACGTGTAGGTATCCAGTTACTGCCTGCTCTTGCTCTCCTGTGTCTTGGCGTGCTGATACACAGCACTGTCACTAATTTAGTCACTTATTTTGATGAATTAGCATTATCGTTAATGGGCTTAACGTTACTTGGATTGGTGTTAAGAAAGCGTCCGTTAAGTTTTGCTACCACATATGGCGTGATTATTTTTTTAGCTTTAGGCTTACATAATTTGTCATCGCAAGTGCTATATCAAGAACGCAGTTTTTTTGGTGTGTTATCAATGCGCAGCAGCACCCTGATTAATGAACAACAGCAGTCTGAGCAATACCATGAGCTTTTTCATGGCACCACAAAACATGGTGCGGAAAGATTATCAGCACAACATCTTAAAACCCCCTTGACGTATTACAGTCAACCAGGACCCATGGGGCAATTATTTTCAGAATATGCTAACCAAAATGCAAACTGGACAGTAGGTGTGGTGGGATTGGGTGCAGGAGCATTGGCGTGTTATGCCAAACCTACGCAACATTGGGTGTTTTATGAAATTGATCCCTTGGTGGTAAGTGTGGCGAACAACACTAACTATTTCAATTATTTAGATCAGTGTGCAAAAGATGCCAAGATGGTAATAGGCGATGCCAGATTATCCTTAACGCATGAACCAGAGGGGCTGTATGATTTATTAGTTATGGATGCGTTCAGCTCAGATGCTGTGCCAACTCATTTATTAACAGAGGAAGCGTTAAACTTATATTTTAAAAAACTCAAACCCACGGGAATTTTGGCGTTTCATATTACTAATCGACATTTATTATTAAAAAAAGTGTTATCTATTCATGCTGAAAAAGCACATTTTGCTGCCTTAATTCAAGAATTTATTCCTAACAATAACAGTCCCTTAGTGGTCGCCACGGACTGGCTGGTGATGGCAAGAACTGCCGAGCAGTTAGCACCGCTTAAAAACAGTCAATTAGGTCAGTGGAATAAATTACCTTTGTATTTCGATATGCAGCCATGGACGGATCATTACTCTAATATTGTCAGTATTTGGAAATAATACCCTTAAATTTTGGCTCCAGTCAGACCCTCAGTATTGACTAAAAGCATTTGATCTTAAAAAGCTATTTAAGATCAGCACGACGTATCAATTTAATTATCAATAGCCTTATAAAGCATTAATTACTATAATGGTCAAGGGAGCAGGATAGTAATTAACCTCTATATACAAATAGTCACTGTTTATATAGTGCACTGCATTCTAAGCAATAGTCTCTTTGCAGGCTTTTCACTCAACTGGCTTAGCCGGTCGTCTTTCAACCCACCCCCCATAATTTAGGATATGTCATTTGAAACGAATTTTTGTAGGAAACTTACCCAGCGATGCAACTGAAGCATCGGTCAATGCTTTATTTTCTGAATATGGTAAAGTCCGCTCAATTGAAATTATTGCTGATTTGTTCAGTGGTAAATGTCGAGGTTTCGGTTTTATAGCAATGGAAGGTCATGAAGCAAGAGCAGCTATTGCAGCTCTTGATGGCAATCTTTATTGCGGCAAACCGTTAAAAGTAAAATTTGAAGAACCTTCTTCTGGTAAACATGGCAAAAGGCATTAAATTTACCGCTTAACGGTTATTTCATTATTATAAGATGGGTTAACACAGGTACTGTACCTGTGTTAACTTACACGCAGTGCAGTGATTTTACTTAGGCAAGCAATTTATTTTAGCGGCCGCCCCTTTGCATCATTATTAATATGACCCGCAAAAATCAAGGCCCCCTCTATAAATCCCCATACCGCACCGAACCCAGCAGTAAGTAAGGTTACCACAATCTGAATTAAACCTAGTTTATAATGCCCCAAATAAAACCGATGCAAGCCTAACCAGCCCAACAATATGCCTAACAACGCAGCAATATATTTAGATTTTACGGCCTTAGGTTTCTCTAAAAAGGCACCTATTAAGCGCACATTTTTAGCGGCCAACGCCACACCTTCCTCAAACTCAACATCATCACCTTCTTCTGGAACAATCCCCTCAGCTTGCCAGTCATCTAACTGAAAAGTAAATACTTTATCGTTATACTTAATGGTTCCAGCGTTGCCTAAGTAATAGTCCACCTTGCCCAGCAAAGTAAATACTTTATCGTTATACTTAATGGTTCCAGCTTCTGTTTCTGGATCGTAATTAGCAATATTTCCGTTCATGTAAGCTCTCTTTATTGTTATTTTTTTGTTTAAAAACTGCTCTTTTAATCTGTAGGTAATTTAACGGCTAACACATCACACGGCGCATGATGCAACACACTGTTTGCAGTTGAGCCCAATAATAACGCCAAGCCATGACGACCATGCGAACCAACAATAATTAAATCGATCTTATTCTGTTCAGCAATACGAATAATTTCCTGCTTAGGACTTCCCACTTCTAACCAACATTCTGCCTCAGTAATGCCTAACTGCTGAGCAATGTGCTCAAGTTTGCGCTTAGCACTTGCCATTAACTCAGTCATTAAATCCATAGAGTAAGGAATTTCTGCACCATACCCAATATCTACCACAGGCACACTCTCAACCACATGAATAATATTTAGTTTACAGGAAAACTGCTGCACTATTTGCAGGGCACGCTCAGTCACAATGTCATCATTTTCCAAAAAATCAAGTGCCAATAAAATTTGCTTGTAATGTTCCGCCATTAAATATCCTCTTAAATTAACGTTATTAAATCAATTCATCATGTTGAAAATAGCATGCTATTACGCCGTGTAGAATAATCTATACGAACATTAAAATTAAGCTAATTTACGGCAAAAGCACATAAAAATATAACTATGCCATAACACTGCTTAAGGCATTAACTCCCCCTGTCCTTCAAACCACGTGGAAAAGTACAGAAATCACCACGGTGCTTATGTTAAAATAGCGGACGTTGCCCCGATAGCTCAGCAGGATAGAGCGGTCCCCTCCTAAGGGACAGG
>QYQN01000139.1 GCA_007280895.1 Methylococcaceae bacterium | reverse complement strand
GTGTTGAGTATTGCTATGATTTCGTTCATGGTCAGTTTGGGTGTGAATGCTCTGTTAGAAGCGGTATTCTACCTTCTCTGACCTTTCTCTTTCCTTCGATATCTATAAATTACTCATGCCAATTGGCGAAGGTATTGCTCAGAATGACAGGTTAAATATTTAGTCTAAAATTTGTTTCGTGCAAAGATCTCAGTCAGTTTTTTTTAAAAATAAGCTATTAACTAACTTGCATATTTTTCTTCAAGTATTAGCTCACGGTTCGCTCAATTTTAATCAAGGCTCATAAAATTGTGGCAGAATATTTTTTTTGCCGCCAACGAAAACCGAACGAGTAGATGATATTTCGCTGCTATTAGCGCAGATGGACAAGATGAATATAGCCACGTTGCTGAACAAGCACTTTCCGATGCACGGGAACTGGCAAGGGCTGAGTTTTGGCGATGATAATCAGCAGGCTGCATGAATACTAGAATTGCACTTCAGAGTTGAATTCGCGTTGTTAAATATCGCTGCCAATCTTCTGGTCTATCTACGTCCCATTGCACAGGTAATTCAAAGGCGCGTAACTGCGCCTGCTGTATGCGCAAACGCGTTTCTGCCATGACCTCGACTTGACTCCAACGCATCGCGTCAAATAAGCAAGGCTGCGGACTAGATAAGCCCAATAACACATAACCACCATCTTCTGCGGGAGCAATGACCACGTCGTACCCGGTCTTTAATATCTCGAAAGATTGGCTGATCTGTTGGTGCGTTAAGCTTGGACAATCACACCCCATGACCACAGCATAAGGATACTTTAGTAATGCCGTTGCCAGAGCGTTGGCCATTCTTTCACCGATATCTTCCCCCTGCTGAATGACTAAGCTAATGGGAAAGCGTTGTGCACAGTCACGAAAAAAAGCATGTTCAAGGCTGGGAGTGCAATGCAATTGAACGGCGCAATTAGGAATTTGACAGGCTCGGACTAAACTAAGCTGGGTTAACTCAAGATGTGCAGCTAACGCTTGTTGGGCAGATAATTGGGTTTGCAAGCGTGTTTTAACAGTATTAATTTCGGGTGCTTTGCAAAACAACATTAACACTGTATCCACGTTTACGACTGAAATTGCCCTGGTCATGCCTTCTCCACTACCGTTAAAAAACTAAACTATTTGGACTAATACTAATTGGTCTACTTAATAACCAATGGTTTTACATAGTTTTCTGCAATGTTGCCAAGATAAGGTCTCTTTGTGGTAAAAAGCAGAACAAGCGCCTTGAGCATTTTTCTTTAACTGTGCTTTAGCAAGATTTAGTATTGCTTGCTCTGTTGTGAAGCCTGTTAAAACTTGCTTTTTAAGCTGTTGAAAAAAATAGGAAACACGATATTTTTCACATGGACTAAGGTTTCGTTGTCCCATTTAAACTCAGCTTTAAAGAAGACAGAAACTACACACCTCAGTTTACCTTAATTTCAAAACTAACCTAACGTGTAACCGCTTATCTTCAAGGAGCTAACATGAAAGTAACGCTTGATTTAAACAAATTATTGGACGAAGGTAAAATTACTCAGGAAGAATATATAAAATTCAATGGCTTTGCTGTGGTGACAACCGCATCACTTGCTTTCAATATTTTACTTGGTTTTGGTGTCATTGCAGTGAGTGGTGCAGCACTCGCGCTTGTTCCCGCTGCAAGCACTGCAATTCTGATCGGATTGATTACTTTAGCTATTGGGCTACGCCTCTTATGTGGCGGTTTGGTGCAATGGGCGCTACTTGCTAATATATTTATCTTGGTGGGCGCATTACTGTCAGGCGGAGGAATTGTTACGGTGGCAAATGGCAGTCTTGCAGCCATTCTGGCTGTCACTGCACTATTTTCTGTGGTAGGTATCGTTGCGAGAAGTGCGCTGTTAGTTGTTCTCGCAACCCTAATGTTGTCGGCCAGTATCGAAGCGAGAACGGGCTATTTTCATACCAACCATTTTCTTATTATTCAAGAATCCACGCTTACTGTTGTACTATTCAGTTTATTAGGTCTCGGTATTTATCAGTTATCAAAAAGACTTTCAGCTGAATTCGAAAGACTCGCCATTGCCTCTGCAAAAACCTGTGTGTTGTTAGTAAATTTTGGCTTTTGGGTTGGCTCTTTATGGAATGAAGAATCTACTACACAAGCGCTAATCATCTCGGATTCAGTATTTGCTATGTTATGGGCGATAGCATTAATCGCCACGGCTAGTTGGTCATGGCAACGTAACTATAGATGGATGTTAAATGCGGCTGCTACTTTTGGTGGTGTTCATTTCTACACGCAATGGTTTGAACACTTGGGCGCATCACCAAGCACTTTTCTCCTCGCAGGAATCCTTGCACTGGGTTTCGCTTTAGGACTTAACGGTATAAATAAACTAATGAGACAGAATGCCTAACCCAGAGAAGCCCGCCAAGCTTTACGTTAGACAGTTGAACTGTCCTGCTTAATTAGGTAACGGCTATTAATTACGACTAGACTTCACTCTCACTTTTTAAAAGGCATAAGCAAACAATTGATAAAGTTAACGTGTGCGAGTGTTCGATAGCGCGCTACACCTATCAACATAGTGGCTTGATTATTCTGCGTACTGGCTTGATAAGTACCAAATAAACGATCCCAGCACGATACACAAAAACCAAAGTTAGTTGCCTGCTCTGCGGGCAAAATAGAATGATGGATACGGTGCATGTCTGGCGTCACTAAAATAAGTCGAACGACGCGCTCTAACGCGGTAGGTAAGCGTATATTGCTGTGATTAAACAACGCACTCGCATTTAAGCCAATTTCAAACACCAACATAGCCAGTGGTGAAATGCCTAAGACCACTATTAATGCTAACTTGTAGATCATTGACAATACAATTTCTAAGGGGTGGAAGCGCAATGCGGTGGTGACATCAAAGTCAAGATCACTGTGATGCACTTCATGTAAACGCCATAATCCTGGCCATAAATGGAACAGTCGATGTTGCCAATAAATGGCTAAATCAAGCAGAATAATGCTTAGACAAAATTGCCCAACAGAAAAGAATGGGTAGTAATTGAATAAACCAAGCCCTTGAAGCTGCGCTTCTTGTGCTAATAAAATACTGCTTGCGCCAAAGCTAAGTCGCATTAACAGCATACTGAACACGCCTAGCATTAAATTAACCGTGCGTCGGTATGACTTAATCTGCTCAACTCGACTTCGTAAGGGGTTATAGTTTTCCCAACACCACATGATGAAAAAAACGCTTACAAAAATAATAATGCGCCACGACGTTTCCATTAATCCCTCGAATAATAAAGAGCCGCTAACTGATCAGGATGCGTGCCTAGAAAAAAACGTAATCTAAGCCACCACATTAACAAAATTGTTTTTATAATTCCATGCGTTAGCCAGCGTCGCGCAGAGGTAGTCACCTTAACTTTTAAACAATACGGTCTGGACACTTTTTTTAAACGCGCACTCATGGCGATATCTTCCATTAACGCAAGCACTGGAAAACCATCAACTGCTTCATACGCTGCACGGGTCATAAACATGGCTTGATCACCTGTGGCAATCCCTGTTACATAAGAACGAAAATTCATCATGGTAGCAATAATTTTAAATATAAACTTTGGCGAATCAAAAGCCACATCACACCGTCCCCATTGATAGTTTTTTGCTAAAGCACGCTGAATATAAGGCACCGCTTCTTTTGGTAAGTGCGTATCAGAATGCAGAAAAACTAAAATTGGGGCGTGCGCTGTTGCTGCCCCATGATTCATCTGCACTGCTCGCCCTCTGGCACTTTTTAGCACACAATCCACCCACGGCATAGCAAGCGCGACCGTGTCATCTTGACTACCGCCATCAACAACAATTAGCTGGCACTCAGTACGCAATGCTTGTAACGCTTGCAATGCTGGGACAATGCCAGTGGCTTCGTTTAAAACAGGAATAATCAAACTGAGTTGCCAGGTCACCTTACATTACTCCTGAACTAAATTTAACGCGCCACCACAGCTACTTCCCTGACCTGCCGTGCAGCCATAACAATGCTCAGCAGTAGCAATGGCTTTGCCTGCTAATAAGGAGGGGATTAATTCAGTAATATGAATTCGGTTAACCGCGCTTGCACCCAGTGGCATGGCTAACATTTGATTAAAATCACAATCATATACATAGCCTTGCCAATCAATACTTAAGGAATCTAAGCACATCAGTTTGGTTAAATTGTCATCACGAAAAGCGGTCTTTAATAGCGTTAAATAGCTGGCGAAACAGCCTTTACTCACTAAAGTACTTCCAAAACGTTGAATAGGCATATTGGTCATCACCAATAATTTAGTAAAACTAATGCCATAATGCTCAGCTAAATACTGTTGATACTGAGCTTCTAATTCGTGTTGCGCAGGTGGTAACACTGCACCTTGTGGATTATAAACAAGATTAAGTGATAAACCGTGGGGTGTTTGCCCATAACCTAAGGCATTTAAGCGTTGCAAAGCTGAAATACTGGTTTTAAAAACACCTTTTCCGCGCTGTTTATCAACATTTTCTTCCAGATAACAAGGCAGCGACGCAATAATTTCAACCTCCTGTTCAGCCAAAAACTCAGCTAAATCAAGATACCGTGGGTCTTCTAAGATGGTTAAATTACAGCGATCAATGACGCGAATATTAAGCTTTCTACACCTAGTCACTAATGCTTTAAAAGCTGGGTGCATCTCGGGCGCGCCGCCTGTTAAATCAAGCGTAGTAACGTCTGTCTGTTGAAGAAATGAAAAAATATGTTCAAGCGTGTCCGCACTCATTAATTCAGTGCGTTTAGGGCCGGCATTAACATGACAATGAACACAACTAAGATTACACAGATAGCCTAAATTAAGTTGCAGAACACGCAACGCTTGGCGATAAATGGCGGGAAAGTCAGAAGGGAATAGTAATGATCGAGTTGGGTTCATAATCAACAATGAATAAAGGGCTTACCAACGTTAACAGCAATGCTCATTATGGCTGAGCACAGTTCCTCTTAATAATGGAGAATGAAGTAGTCCAACCCATTGAGGGGCTGGACTGTAAGCAGGCGTAAATAGACTTTAGGATTTTCAACCTACGTTAAAGTCATTAGACCTCATTAATGAATACTATCAATCTGTTTGATAATTTCACTGGACGCTAATTCCAGGCCATTTTTATAACATTGAATAGCGCCTTCTTTATCTTCACGCAGAAATAAGACATCCCCCAATAATTGTAAGGCTTGCACGCTTGGCTCATGATGAATACTTTGTGATAAATACGCTTCTGCTTTTTCGTACTCAGAAGACTGTACACATAGTTTTCCTAGCAAAGCTAATAACACAGCATCAGTTTGATGTATTGCCAACCAACGCTCTGCCATAGCTAATTGTTTTACTGCATCTTTAGAATGAATACTGCCATATAAAACAATCAAGGTACTGTCCCAATTTGTAGATAAAGCAAGACTTAACTCATCCTCAACTAAATAGCCAACACCCGCTTTAATCATGGCCGCAAAATAAATAGCGGACACACCTGAAACTTTTCTAATGTAATTAGGAATTTCAACCCAAATTTCTTGAATTTTTTCTACGTCGCTCGTGTCTGCGGCTTGTTTTAATAATTTGCTAAAGGCCTCGGTTTCTAGCAATTTTATCTCTGCTTCCATTAATACTTTTTGACTATGCAAGGACGGCAATAATTTTCTAATGCCTTCCCAATCGCCCGCTTTTTGGTAAGTCTGGTGCAATAACTTCAATACACTGGCGTGGGTAGGTTCAATGGAATGTAATTTAGTCAGTGTTGCTAAGGCTTGTTCAAATTGATTACCAGACAAATGCAATTCAGCTTGCGTTAAACCAATAGCAACGCCCGAAGCAGGTGATTGATCGGACGCTTTTTTTAAGTATTCGTCGCGCTTATCAAACGCGCCACGGGATTGTGCTGCCCGTGCTGCCGTTAAATAATGCAATAACGGTGCGCCACTATGCGAAGCGTGTTTAATTAAAACATGCTCAGCTTTTTCCCAATTGCCTTCTGCTGAATCCACTAATCCAGAAATAAGCGCTTCTTGTGAACGATTAAATTTAACAGTATGGCCACGGCGTTTTAATTGATTTGGCAAGCGCAACAAGCAACCCAACCAACGAAAAAAGTAATACAGTATAAAAAACAAACCAATAATCGTGGTGATAAAAACGGCTAAGGTGGATTCTAAAGACCAATGGCCAATACCCATTAATACATAACCTGGCGAGTTAAACCCTTGTAGCCAATAATTTACAGAAAACGCTACGACAAGGGTAAAAACAAGCGATGCCATAAAAAACAGTACGGATTTCATTAGTGATGCTCGGGTTGTTTTACTTCAGATGACTGAGGGACAGGTGCTGGAACAGCAGGTGGCACAACTTGCTTAATATTTTCAACACTTTTTACTTCAACAACTGCTTTAGCCGCAACAGGATTGTGAACCACTGACGGCACGTCAGGCTCATTTTCTTTATCAGAGGCTAAACGTAATTTAGCTAAATCACGTAACATTTTTATTGGTTGACTAATATCAGGATAATTGCCGCGCAGCTTAACAGCAGCTAAGCGATTAAGTTCATTTAACATTGCCCGACTTTCATCACCTTTATTGAAATTTTCTTCTAGCCAATGCACGGCATCTTTAAGACTAGATTGAAAAATGGCTTCGTTTCGTTCTACTAAAGCAATTTTAATTATTTCTAGTTTAACGCGCACCTGTTCACGAATAAAGCGTGCTTGTTCTGGAGATAAAATTTCCGTGACTTCTTGATCGGTATGACGAATGGTTACGATACCCTCTAAATGCGTTAACGCAGTTTCTAAGGCATCATGTCCTTCTGCTAATTTATTTACATGATCATGCACTTGGGTGCTGGGAGACAACTCTTTACCAATGTAAGGCAACAACAAAGTAAGTTTATCTACTTGATTTTCAAGACTTTGCAAGGACACATACATGCCGACAATATCAGGCACAGTAATTGTACGTAGCTGTGTTAATTCATAAGCAATTTGCTCTCTAACTTTATAGACACCTGCATCACCGCTTTCTCGTAAACGTAAGTCTGCGGCTTCTAAGGCTTCTTGCGTAGTTTTTACATCGCCAATTAGATGTAATCGTTCATTAGCTACTGTGAGCAAATACTCCGCATCAGCAACCAACCAATCACCTCGTGTTTTACCCAATTGACGCTCAATACGATGCACTGATTCGGTTAACTCAGTGCGCGTCACGGCTAATTTTTCATTATGTAATTGCGAGAAGTTAGCTAAGGTTGTATTGAAATGTGCATCTTTATTACCAATACTGGCGTCTAAAGCAGCTAATTGATTTTGAATAGCCGTTAATTGATCTTGATAATCAGCTATTTGCTTTGACATCTGACCTTTAACTTCACCACCCAAGCCTTCTTGCCTATCACGCAGCTGCGTAAAAAGAAAATAACCTGCACCAGCCAACCCCAGCACAATAAGCAAAATAACCACACCAAACCAAGAGCCATGGCGCGGCGTTGGCTGGCTTTTTTTAAGCACTACCGGTTCTTGTTTTTGTTCTTCACTTACTTCTGCCACGCTATTCCCCCATTAAACACTTTTTTAACTGCCTGAAATATGGCTGTATCCGATGGACTGGCGGCAACAATGATATGCTCACACCCCAGCTCTTTTGCTATTTGTTTGATTCGTTCACTGACAACAACCAATGGTATTGTAAACAATTTTTGATGACAATCTGAACTCAGCAGCGTTAATAAGTTTCGCAACGCTTCACCACTGGTGATAGTGATGGCATGCAAACAATCGTGCTTTAGTGACTGCATAAGCTGCGTACAATCGACATCAGGAATAATTCTTTTATACACATTTAAATACTCAACCTGTGCGCCTCGTGCAATTAAGGTGTTGGCTAATTCCTCATGCCCCCCTTCTCCGCGAACGATTAAACATGTTTTATTAGTTATGTTAGCGGCCTGCAAAGGTGCTAAGGCTAACAGCGCTTCACTACTAAAACCCTCTTCTGGCATTACATCAACAGGCAAGCCAAAAGACTTCATTGCCTTAGCTGTGGCGGCACCGATTGCGGCACATTGCACATTTTTTAAGGTTGGCATTCTACCATTATCTAAATAGTTCATGTGCATAGTAACTGCATTGGCACTCACAAAAAATACCCAGTGATAGCGATCTAAGTGCAAGAGTTGCGCTTTAATGCTGGCAACATCGTCGACAGGCGCAATGGCAATTGTTGGCAAACGCATCGCTACACCTGACGCTTCGGTAATTAATCTACATAAATTTTCGGCCTGATGACGTGGCCGCGTAACTAACACCTGTTTGCCATGAAGTCCGCTCATCTTAATTGTATAACGCCTGCAACACGGCCTCTGCACCTTGTGCTAATAACGCCTCGGCTACGGCATACCCCACCTGCTCTGCTTGGGCTACTGGCGCTCGTGCTTCACTGTGATAAATCAAGGACCCATCGGGTTGCCCCACCAAACCACGTAACCACACCTGCTCATTCTGGATAATGGCATAGCCCGCGATGGGCACTTGGCATCCGCCCTGTAAACGCGCATTCATGGCGCGTTCTGCGCTCACACACATGCCTGTGTTGGGATCATGCAAGGCGATTAAATACTGATTAATAGCGTCATCATCTGCACGGCTTTCAATACCGATAGCACCCTGACCTATCGCTGGTAAACTGGTTGTAACAGACAAAGTTTCAGTAATTTTGTGAGCTAATTGCAAGCGCTTTAAGCCTGCCGAGGCAAGAATAATAGCATCGTATTCGCCTGCCTCTAATTTAGCTAAACGGGTATTAACATTGCCACGTAAAGACAAGATTTCTGCCTGAGGAAATCGTGCTTTAATCTGGCATTGTCTACGCAAACTTGAAGTACCAATACGTGCATTTTCTGGCAAGTCAGCTAAACAGTGGAACTGAGAACTCACAAAGGCATCGGTAGGATCTTCGCGCGCGAGAATAGCGGATAACTGCAAGCCGTGTGGAAAGTCAACAGGCACATCTTTCATTGAATGCACTGCGATATCAGCTGTTCCCGTCAACAAGCCTTGCTCTAACTCTTTAACAAACAAACCTTTACCACCTATTTTAGCCAATGGAGCATCTAAAATTTTATCGCCTTGAGTCAGCATTTTAACTAATTCTGTCGTGATTTCAGGAAACAAAGCTTCTAAGCGTTGCGCAACAAAGTGTGCTTGCCATAAAGCTAAGGGGCTTTGTCGGGTGGCAATGCGAATGATTTTTTTGGTCAAAACTCACCTACTTTTTAATATAAATCGTGATAAAGCATTGTAACCGAAATTTTAACCTAAATCGCCCCACAGACCGACCCATCACAGCTTATTTAACGTTACCCTTACACTCACGTTAAACTGCACCGCTTTGCGCCCTGCCTAGCTTCAAGTTTTTTGTTCGTAGGGGAAGTGTTTGGGTAGTGTTTTTTTGGTACAGCTACAATAAATTACAGCTGAACAGCGTGCCGATTAAGACGTGAATTATTTGGCACCCTTCATTTTCCAATTAACAGTTTAAAAATTTCCCCCAAGTGTTGTGATATGCGTTTAGCGCAATCATACCTAAGGACAAGACCATTAAATTTAACCGCCGCCCCGATCTCGATATTCAAACCCGTATAAATTTCGTTGTGCAAGCGTTGGCTTACCGGGGTATTTATGAGGCAAGAACCGTATTAGCCAACTGATACCAAGTATCCCAAACTTCACCAGAGTGCTGAACATACTTGGTGTTACGGCCTTTAGGGATTATTGCGCCCAGCACCTGGGGAACGGCGAAAAAAGCCAAGTTTTTGCCTAAAATGGCTGAAAAACGAAGCAATTTCGCGCTACCCAAGCTGGGATTTTGTAACTGATGAAGATAAGCCCGTTAAAAACCAGCCATCACAATAAGGTGCAGGGGGCGACTCTGGATTCTTTCACAGCCTCTTTCGCTTACGCACCCTACGTTTCTATGCGGGATACGCGGTATGCGGGGTACGCGGTATTAAGAAAGCTGGTTTTCACCAAATCTTTACCGAAAAACTCTCTTCATTTCGAAATTCTAAATGTTCACCATTTTGACCAATCACATACAAGCCTTTACGAATCGCATATGATGCTACATTGTCAGGAATTACCATGCCTGCAACAGCACCTAAAATTCGACAATCTTTATAACGCGGCATAAGACGTTTCACTTTTTCTAACCGTTCCAACTGTTCGTTCACGTCATCGATACTCAAATTGCTTTTACATTCAATCACCACAACATCTTCGTTATTCACGACAAGTAAATCTATTTCTAAACCTTCGCCGTCACGGTTGGCTGAAACATTTTGCTGAACTTCGTAAATATCAATGCCTCGTTCTCTAAACAAACGCACCGCCGATGGACGCACTGCTTCCTCCACAAATTCACCTAAACGGTTTGTTAAACGACCAATACTTTTGTTCACCTCTTTAATTTCACGTTGTAATACTTTTTGCTCTGCTTTAAATTCTTCGTGTGATGCAGCCAATCCACGCAAAATACCCCAAATCTCATCCGCCACTGCACTCATTTTTTCATTCTCCAATTCGTCAAACGTTGCCAAATTCGTAAGCGTCTAACCAAGCCACATTCAAATTAGCCCTTCAATCTGGCATCCTTTAGTTTTTTAAAGGAGAGCATAAATGGCTTCAGAGTCTTATTGGCAAGAATTGATTGAATTGTGGGAGCGCAGTGGATTAAAGCAATCT
>QYQN01000050.1 GCA_007280895.1 Methylococcaceae bacterium | reverse complement strand
TTTCTTAACAACTTGCCACGTTTTTGTTTGTGGTTAAAAGAAAGCACAACAGCCGACCGCACCAAATCACCTGAAATTAAAACACGCATGGAAGCCGTTAAAAAAATGCGTTTAGCCAGCCCGAAAATTCCCACGCAAAAACTAGCCGAAACCCCGTATTTATTCGGCGAAATCCGCCAAACTGACCAGCCTTATTTGTTAATTCCTCGCGTTTCGTCAGAACAACGAAAATTCGTGCCGATTGGTTATTTTGAATCGAGTGTAATTTGTGGCGACGCTAACTTTATGTTGCCAAATGCCAGCCTGTACGAGTTTGGTTTGCTGTGTTCAACCTTTCATAACGCTTGGATGCGAACGGTTTGCGGACGTTTAAAAAGTGATTATCGTTATTCAAACACGATTGTTTATAACAATTTCCCGTTTCCTGTTGACGTAAAACCAGCGGCAAAAAAGAAAATTGAAGACGCAGCGCAGGCGGTTTTAGAGGCGCGAATCATTGAAGAAAAGCGTTGTGAAGTGGCGGGGCAAAAATGCTCGCTGGCGACAATGTACGCGGCAAACAATATGCCCGAAGAATTATTGAAAGCGCATAAAAAATTAGATGCGGCGGTTGATTCGGCTTACAGCTACAAAGGTAAAAAAGACGACGCGGCACGGGTGGCGTTTTTGTTTGAACGCTATCAAGCATTAATCGCCGTAGATGAAAAAAAGAAAAAACAATAAAAAAGTAACAGAATGTTAGCACTTGAAATTGATAACCCAAAAATTGAGCTTATCTTCAAAACAAAATTTGAGGGCAATAAAAATAAGTTCATTAACTTTATTCAAGAGAGTTTGAGGGATTTAGACATGACAAACGGTGATGAATTCCAGTTTAAAAAATTAGACCCCAAACAAAATGCCTATCGTTTGCTTAATGATGCAATGATTGAAGAAGTAAGCAACCCTTTTTAAGGCATAGAGGAGGTTTTATTGTTTTCACAATCGCTTAGAGAAAAGGCGTACCGATGATTTTTATTGACACTAACATTGTCATAGATTATCTGAAAAACAATGCTCGTCTTAAGGGCTATGATTTTGAAGGCTTATTTATCAACGATATTGTGGTCATGGGACTGTATCAAGGCGCAAGAAATAAAAGCGATTTAGCTTTTATCAAAAAAGAAATTAAAGCCTAGCAGCGTAGGGCGGGTAACGCTGTTATGCCCACCGTTTAACGATGAAAGGGTGGGCAAACTATACTGTACTGGCTCACGCAAAACAGTACGTTGAACAACTGATTTTAGGAGAATAACAATGGCAACAACCTATAATGAATGTATCCCATTAATCGACCAACTTAATCACCATGATAAATTACGCTTGGCGTAATGGCTGATTAAAACGATTGCTCAGGAAGAGGGTATTAATGATGATTTAGAAGACAATGATTTATTAAAAGATGAACAGCACCATATTTAACACTGTTTAGCACAAATTACTCAAGGCGATTACAGTGAATTCGATGATTGGGAAACAGTAAAAAATACCTTATGAGTTATGGTTTACTGTTACACAAAAGCGTCACCAAATTTATTGAAAAATGCCCTGATAAACAACGACAAGATATAAAACAAAAACTGGAATTACTTAAACAAAATCCTTATTTCAGCACACAGCTAGATATAAAATCTATGCAAGGCTACGAGAGTTTATATCGGTTGCGTATTGGTCAATATCGTTTTATGTATCAAATCAAACAAAATGAAAATTTTACTTATTGATTTAGAAAACTGTCCTAATCAAATTAATGAACTACTCAACGATTTAGCAAATTATGATCGAGTGATGATTTGTTACGCGCAAAGTAATTCAAAAATATCGATTGATTGGATTTTTCAACTCAGCACTGCTATCAAATCGAACCGCTTAAAAGTGATTAAAATGCCTAATGGCGGTAAAAACTCGGCGGATTTTGGTATTGCGTTTTGGGCAGGTGCGTTCATGACAAAATTGCCTAAAAAAACCCATTTTGATATTTTGTCTAACGATTCAGATTTAGATTTTGTTGTGGATTTACTCAAAGCTGAGAAACGCAGTGTTACGCGCATTGGCAAAATACCATCAAATAGCACGTTAAATGCTATCGCAATCCCCTTTCAAATCTATTGCGCCTATTTGCAAAAACACTGCAATAAACCCGCAAAAAAAGAAACTCTGCTCAATAGCATAAGAAGCGTGCTTAAAGATGAAACCATTGATTGTGAACAATTATTTAAGGAATTGCTCGAACAAAAAGTTGTAACGCTCAATAACAATAAAATTATCTACAATCTGGAGTTTTTGCATAAAATCACGTAGGGTGGATAAGCGATAGCGCCATCCGCCAATGATCGTTATAGTACGAAGCTAAACTAAACGCCAAAACCTACCTTTTAAAACGCATAATCGTATCGAAGACTTCGAGATTGTGCCGAGAAATTGCATTAGAACTAAAAGAATTGACTGATTATTTAATCTAAATTACCTAATTATCACTATGACTATCTTAAGAAACTGGACTTGGCAAGGCTTGGGCGCGGCGTTGTTTAGCCCTAAAGTAAATGGCTTGGATGCTAAAATCGACGAAGTAAAACAACGTTTACCGCTGCCTGTTTTTTGGTTATTGGGTAAAACACAAGCAGGAAAAACCTCATTGATTCATGCCTTAACGGGCAATGACGCGGCAATCATTGGCAATGGTTTTCAGGCGTGTACTAAACGCTCACATTTTTATGACTTTCCCTCGGTCAGCCATCCCATTTTGCGCTTTCTTGATACCCGTGGTTTAGGAGAATCAGCGTATGATCCTGCTGAAGATTTGGCGTGGTGCGCACATCAAGCACAGCTATTAATTGTGGTGCTTAAAACAACGGACATGAATCAACTTGACGTGGTACATGCTGTTAAAACGATTCATGCCAAGTATTCTCATTGGCCAATTATTGTCGTCCAAACAACTTTACATGAAGCGTATCCAACGTTGGATAGCCCACATATTCTTCCTTATCCTTATCAACACACTTCCCTGCCCGCTTCTGTTCCACATGCGTTGGCACAAGCCTTAGCGCATCAACGCGATTGGTTTAAAGATATTCCTGTGCATTTTGTACCTGTTGATTTTACCTTGCCTGAAGATGGCTTTGAGCCTGCTAATTACGGACTGGAAGCCTTATGGGATACTATTGAGAGCGTATTACCCATTGGTTTGCTTAGTTTGTTGCGCGGCTCTGATTTGTATAAAGAGTGGCATGATTTTTATGCTCAACAAGCACAGCCGCATTGTATTGGTTACGCGCTTCTAAATGTGGGTATGGGCGCGATTCCAATAGCTGGCGTGGCGTTAGCCTTAGCGATGCAAGCCAAATTATTTCACAGCATTGCGTCCATTTATGACCTTGAACTCACGCCCAGACTGTATCTTGAATTTACTACGCTAATGGGTGCGGGCGTGCTTGTCGGCTGGCTAGGACGCGAGTTACTAAGCTTTGTGCCGGTGTATGGGTGGGCTGTAGCTGGCGTGTATTCTGGCGCAATGACGTATGCCTTGGGTCAAGCGTTTTGTGTGTATTTACATGGGGTTAAAAAAGGCGCCTTACCTGATCACGCCATGCTAAAACGTGCGTATAACGAGGCGTTTTCACACGCTCGTCAATTACTTAAACAAAAGGCGGTGTAAACAATGTTTTTTTCACGATTTGGTTTTTTTATCGGCGTGGTGTTTTTGTTGCCTTGGCTGGCGTTAATCGGCGTGGGAGGTTACTGGCTCTGGCAACACGACTGGCTTTATTACGCGGTGGGGATTTTATCTGCTGATTTTGCGCTGGTTTATTTGTTGATACGTTGGTCCAACCAGCCTAATAAGCCCACCATGTTTGAGCCGATTGTCACCACAGGCAATCCTAATTGGTCTGCTTTTGGCCATGCTGCTTGGGCCGAACTTGAGGGTATTAATGCGCACTGGCAAAATGAAACCGATGTCTTGACTAATTCCAGCAAAGTCTTGGCACTTAGTAATGAAGTGTTAACCAAGATGGCTCGACATTTTCACCCTGATGCTACGCATCCTATTTTAGAATTCCCGTTGCCCTATTTACTTAAATTAGTGACCTTGGTTTGTAACGACATACAACACGAGGTGTTAGATAAAATTCCGGGCAGCCACGCAATAAAAGTGGGCGATTTGTTACGTGCGAAACAGGCTGTCGAGACGTTAAATAAGTTTAAGTCGCTTTTTAATGTGGGCAATTGGCTGTTTAATTGGCCTGGCGCCGCCATGGCTAAAGCACGTGGTATTTTACTTAGCAAGGGCGTTAATACTGTTGCTAATGAACTTTCACAACATTTAATCCGTGCCTATATTGATAAATTGGGCTACTACGCTATTGAATTGTACAGTGGGCAAATTAGCTTGGATGATAACTCTCCTACTGAGCGGCTTAGCCCTAAGTCAAAACAAAATTTGTCTACTATTGCCGAACGTGAACAACATACCGAACCTTTGCGGTTATTACTTATCGGTCAAGTAAGCAGTGGTAAGTCTAGTTTAATTAATGCGTTAATAGGTGAGATGAAATGCGCTGCAAGCCTCTTGCCCACGACCTCAGAAATTACTGCGCACTTACTTGAACGCGAGGGTTTGCAGCAGGTTATCTTGTTGGATACGCCTGGCTACGGTGGTTTAACTCCGCCACACGCCTCGATGCAGTTAAAAAATGAATTAAACAAAGTGGATGTCATTTTACTGGTGTGCAATGCCTCACATGCTAGCCGTGCTGAGGATGCCAAGCAATTGGATGGCATTCGTCAATATTTTCAAACTGAGTGTACCAATCAGGCCTTACCCGTCATCATTGCGGTGGTAACCCATATTGATCGTTTACGCCCATTGCAAGAATGGCAGCCACCTTATAATATTCTTAGTCCTGATAACACGAAAGCAAGCAATATTCAACACGTCTGCGTAGCGATAGCCCAAGAATTAGCGTTGCCTGTCACGTCACTTGTGCCCGTGTGTCTGGCCGTTGATAAACCTGTCTACAATATTGAAGAGGGGCTGATGACGTTGATTCAGCAAGAACTTAATGCCGTACAGCAGGTGTATTATTTGCGCTGCTTACGCTTCCAACAGGCTGAAAACTCTTGGCAGCAATGGCGCAAACAGTTACTTAACACGGCTAATACGCTCTTAGACGTAACCAATAAAATGAGCAAAACACTATAAGTTTTGCTTAAAATTTTACCCTAAGCCCAATTTCTGCGCCTCTGCCTTGCTCTGGCGCGAAATTTCGTAGGTATGAGGTTGCATTGCGAATGTTTTCATCAAGCAGGTTATTGGCTTTGGCAAAAATCAACACATCCATAGCCTTGACTTGCTTAATGAGGTATTGAGTGCTTAGGTTGAGTTGTACATAACTGGCTGTGACTGTATCAAAATCCCCAGCATACTCTTGTGCTTCACCTCGGGTTAAACGCAGGTTGCTATTCCAGTCGCCTTTAACATGGTCGACTTGAAAGCCAAAACGTAACGGTGGCATGCGTGGTACGTCGCTGCCATTGATAAATTGTCCTCGGGTGTAATCACTGAATACTGTTAAATCAACGACTCCGTATTGATTTTCTACAAGTGGAAAAATCAGTTTGCTTTCATAGCCCATGAAGGTGGCATCAGCTTGACGACTTTCAAGCACTGGAAAACAAGGTGTCCCTATCGGACACGTTATGCCGTCTTCATCAACAAACTGCCCATTGCGTTGTTGGTAAATATAATCACTTGCCCAGTTATGGAATACGTCAAACTCTGCACGTAACCAATCGGTGTTGAATTTATAGCCTAAATCAAGATTATAGGTGGTTTCTTCGCGCAAATTTAGGTCACCGATTTCATAACTACGGGTCGCATCATGAAAACCATTAACGAGTAATTCTTGCACTTGCGGTGCACGTTGTCCTCGTGTGATGGCTAAGTTAAGACTATTTCTGTCATTAAGCCGCCAAAGACTGGACGCAGAAGCACTAACGGGGAGGTAGTTTAAGCTGTTTATGCCTTGTGGATCGATGCGGGTATCTTCTACTCGAAGCCCTAGTTGGTTATTGAAGGCGCCTAAGGTGAAGGATTCCACTGCAAACACGCCGAAACTGTTCGTCAAAGATTGCGGAACAATGTCTATAGCGGTGGCTTTGTCTAGCGCGCCAAAATCACTAACAATGGCTTGAAAACCAAGCGCTCCGTGTAATCCTGCAATGGGTTTGTGCGTTAATTCCATGCGCCCTTCATAGGTTTTATTGGTAAAAAATGCGGCTTCTTCTCCATTGGGAACTTCGGTATGCTGATAATCGGTGTAGCCTAATTTCATTCGCAACGATTCTGCAAAGGCAAACGGATTTTTTAGCTCGCTTTTCATGTCGTATTTACTTTGCTTGAGATCAATACGGACAGTTTCTCCGCCCGTTCCATCTGGTGCAATACCATAATTATTTTCAAGTCGGTTGATAGACACGCCTGCAAATCCCGTCTCGCCAAGTAACGATACCCCTGCCGAGCCACTTAGCGCGTCACTGCTGGTATTGCTGATGTAGCCATAAGTATTGTGAAGCGTGTCAGGCAAGGTGGAATCAACTTGCCGTGCTGCATTACTGTCTATGGCAAGGCCTCCAATATCGACGTTACTTCGGTCACGAAAAAAACCATCCAGATGATAGGCTATGTGCTCTTTACCACCTTCTAGCTTCATGGTTGTGGCTGTTTCGTTGGAAACTGAATCAAAACGCTGCTCTAAAGCACCGCCTAAAAGTTTTTCTGGCATGTATTCTGGAATACGGTTATCAATAACATTCACCACCCCGCCTATCGCACCACTGCCATACAACAAGGTAGCAGGACCGCGTAACACTTCAATACGCTCTGCTAGTAATGGCTCTACACTGCTGGCGTGATCTGGACTGATTGCTGATACATCGTTACCACCGATACCATTTGCCAACACGCGTATTCGTGGCCCACTTTGTCCACGAATTACTGGCGTACCCACTCCCGGCCCAAAAGATTGACTGGTAATGCCGAGTTCATTTTTCAGCGTCTCACCAATACTGTGCCCTACTTTTAAACGCAATTCATCGTCGCTTAAAATAGTAACAGGTACCGCTGTATCAGATACTTTTTCTGCCAAGGGTGCCGTAACAATCACTTGTTCTAGCTCAACAAGATCTTGTTGAGCAGCATAAACGGGCTGAAGGGTTGCTGTAACAAGTAAAAGATAATAAACATTGGTTTTATTCATTTGACGCCTACCTATTTAATTAATTAAATCAATAATATACCCATAACGCGTTACGTGAGAGTTTTAATACCGTGCGCGACTACAGTGGCATGAGAATGCCTTGCTAAGCTGAATAAGCAGTGCACATAAGCAAGTCATCTCTACCGTATAGAGATGTTATACTATAACACAAAGTATTTTTCGTCAAATGCTCACCCTTTACTCAGAATGTTTACACAGAGTTACTAAGTCGTCTTAGCACGATGATGAATAAAGCTAGTTAGCCATTACTTATAGTGCTTAACCTTGCTTTTTCTGGAAGAATTTTGTTACGCAACAGGGCGTTGGTAAGGGCGGAACTGGAGAAACCATTTCTAATAGCGGGCAGTTGTCTTGCGGCTAATTAATTACGCGAATTCAAAGCGTCAATGCAATAGGCACATGAAATACATAAGGCTGCAATTTCGGTAACATAGCCAATGCCTGCCTCATTAGTAGGTCTGACCCGCTCATTAAGACGCACGCAATCATCACCGCAAACAGGGTCAAGGTACAAATCCTTAAAAATAGTATTTATGAATTCATGCTCAGGCGCATTAGGATAAAGTTCACCGTATATAAACGACAGGTTGGTTAATAAAATATCAACTTCTGTTTCAGGCGTTCTTTGGCTTCTTGGTATTGAAAACAAGCTACACGCCATTAAGGTGCATCATTACAAGGGGGAATAACCGAAAATAGGGTAATGAAGCCTACTTGTTGCCCGCTAAAGCTATTCGGTTAAATTAGATTATATAAGCGTTTGCGAGAATGGCGACTTAGGGGAAATTAATAAGTCCTCCGTTAATAAATGGTGGTCATAATAGCTTTACCAAAGCCGCTATGATTCCAATGGAAATGGCCATCAATGCCCCCATTTTTATAATCATTCTATTTTCTTGCTCTCGTAGCTCGTGCCGCAACTCACTAATATCACTCCGTATGGCTTGAATGTCACCTCGTATGGTTTGAATATCTGCTTTCCCAATGGTTTGCCCTTCCATAAGGACAGATAGGGATTCTTTTTGCGCTTCCGCAAATGCAACAGCTTGTTCGTGCGATATTCCTGCACGCTCTAGGTGTTGAGTGAACTTTAAGGTATCAAAAGTGATTATACTCATGGTGTACGGCCTCTAATTTGTGTGTATTGGTGCGCTTATCTGGGTATGGGTTGATTATACCGCCTTTCTAAAAGTAGCCTGTATCACTGTTTGCTCAGTCATGATTGAGTCTAAGAAGTCCGCCCAATCCTGCATCATCTTTAGGCGTATTTCTTCATATTGAGCGTGCGAGTAGTTCCCAGCTATACCGCTCATTTTATGACTCAATGCGCTTTCGACCGCATCATGATTATGGCCTCTATTTCTAAGGTTGGTTGATGCAGTGTGCCTGTGGTCGTGCATACGATAATCTTCAATATTGCCAGCTATTAGCGCGGCCTCATGAGCTGCCCTTAAGTTTTGCCCGCTCATGGCTCTATTTTGATCTGTAGGCATAGGCAGTACAAACGGACTACCGCCAGCGAGTCTTTTTAACTCCATAAGAATGTCTATGGCTTGCGTCGGTAGCATTACAATATGTTCACGCTTACCTTTCATTCTTGTAGCGGGTATTATCATTTTTTTATTGTCAAAATCTATTTCACTCCATGACGCACCGCACAATTCCTCTATCCTGAACGCCAGCATTAAAGCCAAATGAGCGGCTATCTTATAGCCTCTGTATGAGTTCAGTTGATATAAGCCTGTTAAATATCGCTTTATCTCTTGAGGCTTTAGCCACCTATCACGTTGTACCCTTACCCCTATACGCTTAGGTGCAATTAAAGACGCGGGGTTATTTTTACAATAATCATGCTCTATGGCGTATTTAAATATTCTATCAGCCCAACCATGCGCCAATAAGGCAGTGGCTACCCCTTTGCGTTCACGAATGTCATAGACTAATTCACGAATAAAATTAACGTCGATACTTTCTAGTGTTAGCTCTGACATTGCGGGTAATAAGTGCAGCCTTACAGGTGTCCAGCCTAAATCTGGCTTTTTCCATTTCTTATCTACCCATTCACACTTATATTTATTGGCGGCATCTCCAAAGGTCTTTAGTTGTTTATTGGCCTCAATCTCGTCTAAGTGCTGTAGCTTGCTCTCGATCTCTTTAATGCTAG
>QYQN01000131.1 GCA_007280895.1 Methylococcaceae bacterium | reverse complement strand
CAACGCTAAAATACACGCCTGTACTGTATTTTGCTGCGTCATACAGCGGCAATCCGTTCCATGAACATTGAGTATGATCAGATTAAGCCCGCTAAATGCGCGCAACATCATCTCTGTGGTTGGTTTGGCTGTTGCCCGCTTGGGATTTCCGGCATAAATATGATCGAGTTTTTCCTCTTGCTTCTGCAAGGCTTCTCGTACCGCGAATTCAGTCACACACATCACTCGTAAAGCAATGCTGAGCAAGCGAAGCAATCCTTCAATACGGGGTATTGAGTTGAGGAACAAGGGCGTTATACCAAGCATCTTGCCACGAAAACGGTTAAAACCACGATCTATAATATATTCGTCACGATAGGCCAGAACCGCTTCTGTTAAATCGAGCTTAAGGTCGTTACAGACAAATACTTTCCAGCCCAGGTTACGCAAGGTGTTTGCGTAAGCGGCACTATTACGTGACGTGTGTAGTGTGACAATTCCGTTTACATTGATTTCGCTTCAATTCCCAACAAATAACGACAACAAACTCATGCTCCATCACTACAATCTTTTTCTTATCTTATCAATGCCTCAAACTTATATCATTGTGAACCAGCTAACTATTAATAAGAGGAATTCTGCTCTGACATACACTCCTAAGCATTTATGCCTATTCTTTCCGACCCAACAGTACTTGCAATCATATCTATTTAGTTTGAAAAACATGCCCACGTTTCACGTGAAACACACCATAAGAAGTAATATCTAATAAAGGCCCAAATTCACTAAGACAATTCCCGACTATAAATACTTGACAAGACAAAGAGGAAAGATAACTTAATAACTTATTTCGATTATCAAGATCAAGATCCGTATTAAAATCATCCATTAAAACCGTTGAAGATACGCTATATGTACTTTTTAACATGCGAATCTGTGCTAATTTTAAACAAATTATTAAAAGTTTTAATTGTCCTCTTGAAAGAACATCTTTAGATACATAACCATTCACCAAAATTGAAAAATCACATCGATGAGGCCCAAATCGCGTAAAACCAAATCGCAAATCATTCTCTAGATTCAAATCCAAACATTCACTTAATGCTTTAGACACATCCCATCCAGAATTCAAATGAAAACTTATATTAGATTTAGATAAAAAAAACTGGCACGTATCAATAAAAAAAGGGATAAATATTTCTAAATATTGGCATCTGAATTGGTTAATAATCAAGGCATAATGAATCAATTCTTTATCCCAATATTTAATATACTTAATTTGTTTTTTTTTTAACAAATCATTACGCTGTAGCAATATTTTCTTAAACTTTCGCCAAGCAAGTAAAAAAGACTTATCTGCATTAAATACACCCCAATCCAAAAACTCTCTTCTAAAACTACTGCTTGATTCAAATAAATCATAACTTTTAGAATAAAATAACTGTATCGGCAACGCATAGGCTAAATCTGAACGCTTATATGACTGCTGCTGATTAATACGAATATCAATAGCTTTAGAATTAACCTGAACCCCGAGACTCAAAGACTGTGCATCCGCATCAACAACGCTACCAGAAACAATTAAAAAATCTTTCTCATGACTAATAACATTTTTCAACTTTGATGTACGGAAGGAATGAGCTCGTCCTAAAATAAAAATAGACTCGAGCAATGAGCTTTTACCAGAAGCATTATCACCAAAAATAATATTAATGAATGGAGATGGTTGAATCGACTCGTGTGTAATGTTTCTTATGTTCTGTATATCTAACCTTTGTAATGTCATTTAAAGTCGCATCGGCATTACTATAAACTGATAATTACTATCACCTGACTCTTCAATAAAGCATGTACTGGCATTCTTAGAAAAGATTAATTTAGCAAAATCCACACTTATATTTGAAATAGCATCAAATAAATATTGTGCATTAAATGCTATAGAAAACGGTTGATCGCCAAATTCAATAGATAACTCCTCCTCAGCTTCATCATTTTCCATATTATGAGTACTTATTCGTAAACTATGTGCATTAATATCAAGAGAAATGCCTTTGATTTTATCATGAGACAAAATTGCAACCCTCGCTAACGCATCTTTTAAAATTTGTTTCTCTATAAAAATGGCTGAACAAAATTCTTGTTGAAAAACTTTACTAAAATCCGGATAGTTACCCTCTATTAATTTCGAAGAAAGCAATAAATTATTAATACCAAAGCGCACGCTATTACCTGAATAATCAACCTTAACGTCAGAATCAATATCACCAAGTAATTTACTTAACTCAATAATACATTTTCTTGGAATTATAAGCCGCTTTTCTACGCCAGTAGCAATTGCCAAAACATCTTCAAAAATCGCTAAACGATGACCGTCAGACGCAATTAACTTTAATTTACAATTAGAAATAATCAATAATAAGCCATTTAAATAATACCTAACATCCTGCACGGCCATGCAGAAAGTTGTTTTTTCAATCCCTTTTTTTAATTGCGCAGCATTAATATAAAAAGAATTTTCAAAATCATCTTGATTAAAAATAGGAAAATGTTCGGCTGGCAAGCTATTCAAAGAAAACCGACTCCTATTAGCTAAAAGCTTAACTTTATCGTCCACTTTTTCTAATTTTAGTATTGATCCGTTAGGCAATAAACGACATATATCTAACAACTTTCTGGCCGATAAACTAACAACCCAAGAAGTATCCTGATCAATAGCAATGTTAGCTACCATTTGTATTTCTAAATCAGTTCCTATCAAGGTAAGTTGCTGATTATCAATAATCATTAAAACATTAGACAAAATTGGCATAGTTTGGCGTTTCTCTATAACGCCTACGATATGAGCTAAGTATGGCAATAATTTTTCACGAGCAATAATAAGTTTCATAATTTAATTTTAAGCATAAAAATAGAGCTTTCTAAATAACAACCATTAAGCGTTGATTTAATGACAATGAACCAAACTTTTTTTAACAACTTCATAAACATCTTTAGAAATATGTTGAATGGAAATAATTCGTTGTAACTGTGAAATCATTAACGCCTGCCTATTTTCATCATAACGTCTCCAAGCGGTTAATGACACGGCCATTTTTGCCGCAATTTGTGGATTAATTTCATTTAATGCAATGATTGTATCCGCTAATAACTGATATCCCTGTCCATTTACAGCATGAAAATGCAAAGGATTTGCTTGACTAAACGTACCAAGTAAAGCCCTAACTCGATTAGGATTTTTTAAATCAAACTCATGGTGCTCCATTAATGACTTAACAACAAAAAACGTAGTTGATGCACAACTGCCAGCTTGAACAGAAAACCATTTGTCAATAACCAAAGATTCAGATTGCCATTTGTTATAAAAAACATCTAGCGATTGATCACTATATGGGTGATGCCCATTTACCATAATTGATAATGCAGCTATTTGATCAGTCATATTTGTGGTTGTCATAAATTGCTTTAACACCCAATTTTGGATGCTTAAACAATCTAATGTGCTTAAATAATATAAACAAATATTTTTAATTTTTCGATTACTAATAGCTTTTTGGTCAAAGCAACAATCCTCCTCCCTTTTATGATAGTTTAGATAGTAATCTTTAAAAAAATGATTAAGCTCATTAGCCAAAGTAACTCTTACAAATTCTCTCGCCTTATGAATAGCGACTACATCAATAACCTTCATTTGTTCGGCGAGATAGACTTCTGAAGGTATTGATAATAATAAAGATAAGTACGATAGATCATCCCATGACTGAGACAAAATATATTTAAATGTATCAATTATTATTTGATTTAAATGAAGAATATTACCTTGCTGAATATCAAAAACTAAATTCAAAAGTGTTTTTTCTAATAACTGCTGACCAGACTCCCATCGCGAAAAGGTATCGGTATCATTTTTAAATAAAAAAGCAAGCTCTTCATAACTACGCAAACAATTTAATTTAATAGGAGAAGTAAATCCTCGCAAAACAGATAATATTGGTTTTGTGGTGACTTCATTTAGCACCACACACTGCTTTTCATCTGTTAATTTTAAAACGATTTCATTACTGTACTGATCATCTCCCGCCAATTTAAAATCTAATTCACAACCTTCAGCACTTAGTAAAGCAATTTTAATTGGAATACATAAAAGCTTCTTATACTCTTGAACAAATGATTCACTATGTGACTGAGCCATAGTAAGCTTAACTTGCTTAGTAATGGCGTCATAAGAATAGTCTAACGTAACTATTGGCGTCCCCGATTGTGAGTACCAATAACTAAATTGAGTTAAATCTATCTTATTAGTTTCCTCAAAAACACGTAAAAAATCATCACAAGTAACCGCTTGACCATCGAAACAAGAAAAATATAAATCGCATCCTTGTCTAAAACCTTCTTGCCCAACCAAACAACGTAACATTCTGAATATCTCTGCCCCTTTTTCATAAACTGTTAATGTATAAAAATTATTAATTTCAATATATGATGAAGGACGAACGGGATGAGCAAGCGGACCTGCATCTTCAGCATACTGACGCGTGCGTAAATTAATTACGTCCTTAATTCGTTTTACAGCACGTGAAGTACGATCAGCGGTAAACTCTTGATCTCGATAAACTGTAAAACCTTCTTTCAAACTAAGTTGAAACCAATCTCTACACGTAACTCGATTACCACTCCAATTATGAAAATACTCATGCGCAATGACGCTTTCTATATCTTCATAATCACTATCCGTAGCAGTTTCTGGGCAAGCTAAAACAAATTTTGAATTAAATATATTTAAACCTTTATTTTCCATTGCTCCCATATTAAAGTATTCAACAGCAACGATCATATATAAATCAAGATCATACTCCAACCCATACTGATGTTCGTCCCACTTCATAGCATGCTTCAATGATTGCATTGCAAATTCACACTTACCTAAATCCTTTGGCTCTACAAAAATTTGTAATGCCACGACACGACCAGAAGCAGTTGTAAACTCATCCTCTAAACATTCTAAAGTACCAGCCACTAAAGCAAATAAATAACACGGTTTATGATATGGATCATCCCAAGTTACCCAATGCAAATTGCCAGGTAAATTACCAGAATCAGTTTTATTTCCATTAGATAATAAGACTGGAAAGCGATTCTTATCTGCAATAATGGTTGTTTTATAGCGGGACATTACATCTGGACGATCAATAAAAAAAGTAATCTTTCTAAATCCTTGCGCCTCACACTGAGTACACAACATCCCATTAGAGAAGTACATGCCCTCCAATGATGTATTTGTTTTAGGATTGATATAATTATCAACTTTTAATTCAAACGTACTATCTTTTGGAGGACTATAGATAACCATGGCATCATCATTGAGACTATATTCAGACTCAGTTAACGCACGTCCATCAAGAAAAACACTAATCAACTCAAGCTGCTCACCATTTAAAACCAAATCCATTGACATTGATTTGCTAAGTAAATTTCGCTTGACACATAATACAGCGGAGACTCGAGTGTTTTCCTCATCTAAATGGAACGTTAAATCTATACGCTCAATTAAAAAATCTGGAACAGCATAATCTGCTAAATAAGTAGGCTGAGGTAAATGCATAAAGTGCTCCATAATATTACTTTCGATAGCCCTTAAGCGAAAAAATAAATATTAATAACCAAGCCATGAGAAAACTAATGCCGCCGATAGGAGTGATAACGCCTAACCAATGACAATTGAACACAGCCAAAAAATATAAACTACCTGAAAAAAATACTATACCAATTCCAATTAATCGTGCAGCCCAAACGAGTAACTTGGTATTAGAGTTAATATTCATATCCATCATCAATGCAATTAAAATAAGCGCAAAACTATGCCACATCTGATAGGTGACGGCAGTTTGAAAAACTGCCATTAACTCAGAGCTCAAGATCATTTTTAAACCATGCGCACCAAAAGCTCCGAGCGCAATACCCATAAATGCACTCAACGCACCAATAGACAAGTAGATATTTATATTAACGCTCCAATAATCTAGGTATTAATTTAACTAAATTACATGGTATTGTGCGATTGTCTAGTTGCTCTTTAATCAGCATTTCCCATGCAGTAATACATGCATCAGAAGATCCTGGCAAACAAAAAATATACGTCCCATTTGCAACACCAGCAAGGGCACGTGATTGAATTGCTGAAGTTTTAATAGACTGGTAAGACAATAGTCTAAAAATCTCACCAAAGCCCTCAAGGGTTTTGTCCAATAATGGAACAACAGCCTCAGGCGTTCCATCTCTACCAGTAACTCCAGTACCGCCTGTTGTAATAATTATATTTACATCAACTGAAGCTATCCATTGAGAAACTGCGGATCTGATAAGATACTTATCATCTTTAACTACTTTCTTTTCATAAAATAAATGGCTTGCATCTTGGATCTTTTTAGCCAAGAGATTCCCAGAAATATCATTATCTTCTGATCTCGTGTCAGATACGCTTAATATTGCAATAGACAAGGGAACAAAATCTAATTCATAACTCATATAACTACCTCATTGACTAGGCGAGAATTAAATCAATTCTCTATTGAAGAACAAGAAAAAAACCTTCCTGACCTCGCTGAATATTAATAAGTAAACTACCATTTGGATCAATCACCCGCTTAAGCTCTTCTAAATTATGAATTCTAAATCGATTAACCGATACGATCACATCGCCCGGTCTAAGCCCAATCCGCCACACCTCAGATACAGTATCAATTTTTTCAATCAACACTCCCTCAATCTGATTTTTTGAGCTATCGCTCAACATAATTCCTCGCAGTTTTCGATGTAATTTTTCACCTAAAATCTCAGGACGCTCTGGCTTAACAATAGTAGCTGTCACTTGTTTTTTTTCATTGCCATGAAAGTATTCAATATCAACAGCATCACCAATCTGCATCAATCCAATAATATTTCTTATATCGTGGCTATTTTTAACGTAATGGCCATTTGCCGAAACTATGATATCACCTGGCTCTAAGCCAGCCTTAGCTGCGGGTGAATGACTTTCAATACTACTAATTACCGCTCCATGCTTACTTTCTAAATTAAAAGCATTAACTAACTCGGGCGTTAAATCTTGACTAGTAATTCCCAGCAAACCACGTCGCACTTCACCATGCTTAACAAGAGAATCCTTAATTGACATAACCATATTAGAAGGAATGGCAAACCCAATACCAACATTTCCGCCCGTCGGTGCAAGAATAGCCGTGTTCATTCCAATGAATTCGCCCTGTAAATTAACTAACGCACCTCCAGAATTACCTGGATTAATCGAAGCATCTGTCTGAATAAAATCTTCATAGCCTTCGATACCAAGCCCTGATCGACCTAAAGCACTAATGATTCCAGACGTTACTGTTTGCCCTAAACCAAACGGATTGCCAATTGCGACAACGAAATCCCCCACTCTTAATTGACTTGAATCAGCAATTGGCAATTGCGTTAAATGATCTGCTGGAATACGAATTACAGCAATATCTGCTTCAGGATCAGTGCCCACCAACTCAGCATTTAATTGGCGACCATCATTTAAAGTTACAGCTATTTTATCCGCTTTATCAATAACATGATTGTTAGTTAAAACCAAACCTTGCCCCTTATCAACAATAACGCCCGAGCCTAAACTATTTTTTTGTTGCTTACGCGGCTGACTAGGTAAATTATAAAAATGCCTAAAAAAAGGATCTTGAAGCAAGGGGTTATCATTAACTTGAATATTTGTGGATGTTGAAATATTCACCACCGCTGGCATGCTTTTTTCAAGCATTGGTGCTAATGAAGGCAAAGTCTGCCCACTGACTGTTACAGGCAATGCAGCAATACAAGCTAAATCGCCGCCTGTAAAAAACAAAAGCAAGACAAGAAAATATAAAACAGATGATCGTTGACTTTTCATAAAAACCTATCCTGAAATACACCGAAACAAACAAATCACTTTCACACAATATATATCTTTATTTTAAATAAAAAAACAAGCTCATAGTAATTATCCGAAACATCAAGTGATGTAGCAAAACTACTGCATCAACTAACTCGTTCACACTATAATAATATGCATATTATACCCGTACCATGACTTAGTATCTGAAATAAAAAAACTGGCGTGCTAAACAATTAAAGCCTTTCCCCCAAGTTAAGCTAATAAAAACATCAAGTAAAAAAAATCACCTTTGTCCCATCAAAAAGCTCATTTCATCAAGAGGATATAAAATACATTTTTAGACACCTACTAACACATGCGTTAATTAAAAACAGCGTTGCTCAGCGCGTGTGGATATGTTCTTAGTAAGCGACAATTTCATCAACATGGCTTATTCGCCAACAGACTGGCATTCTCAGCATTTTTGTTGAGGCATGTAATAAATCACCAAACCTTCACAGCATATAACAAACTGGCGTGCGAACGGCTTGAGCCAAACGTATTACTGCCATGAGCATAAAATCCATTCTGCAATTATATTTACTAACTTTTTGATAAGGGTTTCTATTTTAACTCGTGCCCTATAATATAGGACTAGTAGCATCATACTACGCTCAGCAAATTAAGAGACCAGCTGAATCAGCGTCCACTATTCACAAAAATAAGAACAAATAGCTCATAAAATAAAATATAAAAATCATAAGCTTAATTTTTTAAATCATCACCGTGCTCAATAATAAACAAAGCTTATTTGCATTTTTTTTTGTAATTTGTATTCTGTACAAATAAACCCTAGACACGAGCCAAACGAGCTCTACACAATTTCTATTGATTGAGGCATATTAATGACCACCATAGCTGATCCGATTCTCGATAGCTGGTATAAAGACTTGGAAAACAACCTAAAATTTAAAATTGTTGCCTTTGATGAAAAAGATGAAACCATTGAAGTTCAATATTTAAATGGCGACATCGGCGAATATGATCAAGAAAGTTGGTATAACTCAACGTTTGATTTTATTGAGGCTCCTGAAGATTGGAGCGCGCCTTTTGATGATGTTGAAAATGATGACCTAGGCTATTCAGATGATGAATATAAAAAAACTGATGAAATTAACCTAATTGACAATCTTTTAAAAGAATAGGTAATTTCAATGAAAATGACCTCACAAGAGTTTCTTGATTGGCAATCCAAAAGAATCACTTTACTTGGCATGTCTGGCGCCGGAAAAACCACTTTAGCCAATAAACTACCCAAAGCAAAATGGTTTCATTACTCAGGCGATTACCGCATAGGAACTAAATACTTAAAAGAACCCATTCTTGATAACATAAAACGTCATGCGATAAGCGTTCCATTTCTAAGAGAACTTTTACTGTCTGACTCGATATACATCAGCAGCAAAATAACTGTTGATAATTTAGCTGCTGTATCAAGTTTTTTAGGGAAATTAGGAAATCCACAATTAGGCGGACTTTCACATCTAGAATTTAAGCGTAGACAGCAACTTCATCATCATGCAGAAGTATCCGCTATGCTGGATGTCCCTGACTTTATACATAAAGCAGAAGACATCTACGGGTACAAGCATTTTATAAATGATGCTGGTGGTAGTGTTTGTGAGCTAGATAATCAAGAAACCTTAACAACGCTTGCACAACATAGCCTAATTATCTATATTAAAATTCCCCCTGATCTTGAACAAACAATCATTGATAGGGCAAAAAATGACCCTAAACCACTGTATTACCGTGAAGATTTTTTAGATACCAAACTAAATGAATTTTTAGTGCTTCACAATTATGCAAACAGTAATTTGATGCCGCCAGATGAGTTTGTTTCTTGGATTTTTCCTGAATTATTCAAATCAAGAATACCTAGATATGAAGCCATTGCTGATCAATATGGCTACACAATTGATGCGACTGATGCTGCCGAAGTTAAATGTGAAGATGACTTTATCGCTTTAATAGCACAAGCAATCAGTCATAAATAAAAAATTCTGGACTTAGTCATCATGCCCATTGTTGCACACACCAATCTCCCAACCTTTCAACGCTTACGAGATGAAGGCGAGGAAATTATTGATCCTAATCGTGCCTGCCAGCAAGATATTAGAGAAATGCATATTGGACTTCTTAATATGATGCCAGATGCCGCCCTAGAAGCAACAGAAAGACAGTTTTTTAGATTAGTGGGTGCCTGCAATCAAATTGTTCAATTTCATGTCCATCCGTTTACCATTGACGGATTAAAAAGAAGCCCTGACGCCCAAGCACATATTGAAAAATATTACGAATCTTTTGAGCAAATTAAACAAGATGGCTTAGATGCACTTATTATTAGCGGAGCGAATGTCACTCAAGACCAACTTCCAGAAGAGGCGTTTTGGCTACCATTGACGGAAGTATTTTCATGGGCAAGAGAGCATGTTGCATCAGTATTGTGCTCATGCTTAGCGACTCATGCCATAATCCAATACCGTTATGGTATTGCAAGAACACGCCTACCCTCAAAGCGATGGGGCGTATTTTCTCACACGGTAATTGATCGCTCGCACCCACTAGTTGCTGAAATCAATACTCGATTTGACGTTCCTCACTCACGTTTTAATGAAGTTTTTAAAGAAGATATAGAACATCATGGATTGAAAGTCTTAGCGCATAGCAAAGACGCTGGAGTTCATCTCGCGGTTAGTGAAGATGGCTTTAGAATCGTTTTCTTTCAAGGCCACCCTGAATACGATGACATTAGTTTGCTAAAAGAATACAAACGAGAAATAGCTAGATTTTATCGAGCAGAAATAGCAGATTATCCGGTTTTTCCAGAAAACTTTTTTAATCCAATAGCTCAAGACATTTTAACTACTTATAAAAATGATCTCATTAACGCAAAAGCACTAGATCTACCGCCTATAGAATTCCCAGAAAAGTTAATTCTCGAGCATTTAGACAACACATGGCGAGACACTGCAAAAGCAGTTTTTAATAATTGGCTAGGTAAAATATATCAACTCACAAATCAAGATAGGCGCAAGCCATTTATGGATGGCGTAAACCCAGAAAACCCACTTAACTTACCAAAATAAACAAAATGTTGCTCATGCCAAAAACAATCAGGTAGAAATTCGGTATCCTCTTCCTCTTAACGTTTCAATTGGCTTTCTAGAACCATCAGGATCTAATTTTTTTCTAAGCCTACCTATAAACACTTCAATAACATTACTATCTCGATCAAAATTTTCATCATATATATGCGCAGTTAAAACTGCTTTAGAGACCAAACAACCTTTTTGATACATTAAATATTCTAAAACTTTATATTCATACGCCGTCAATTCCAGCTTTTTTCCATCCACAAATACCTCTTGTGCCAAGGTATTAAGTTCGAAATTATCATGCGTCAAAATTGGTTGCGCACCCCCAGCAGAACGCCGAATTAATGCATTTATTCGTGCAAACAATTCTTCGTAATGAAACGGCTTTATTAAATAATCATCGGCACCAGACTCTAAACCAGCAACTTTATCTTGCCAACGACTTCTAGCTGTTAAAATTAAAATAGGAATCTTTATATTTGCTTTGCGAATACGCGTTATTAGCTCAATTCCTGAGAAATCTGGGAGTCCTAAGTCTAAAATCACGACATCAAGAGCATACTCTTTAATCATGTACTCTCCTTCAGCGCCAGTAGAGGCCATATCAACAGCAAAACCTGCGCTCATGAAATAATCATGAATTTGTTCGCGCAGCACGCGCTCATCTTCGACAACTAAAATTCGCATATTTTCACTGCAAAGTAGATCTGTGCATAATTTGTTGTATTGCTTGTCCAAATGCAATCCCAAACTTACCTGCCACTTTATCTAGCAACTTTTCTTGCTTGGTAAAATCAACTTTATTTTCTGCACCAATAACCTCTTTAGCTACATAATCTTCCGCCCCAAATTCATCAACCAGACCTAAAGATAAGGCACCTTCACCTGTCCAAACAAGACCAGAAAACATATCATCTGTTTCTTTTAAACGCTCTCCACGCCCAGCTTTAACAGCATTAATAAACTGCACATGAACTTGATTCAATAAGTCCTTCATGTAACTCTTTTCATCCTCTTTAACAGGTGAAAAGGGATCAAGCATAGCTTTATGCGCACCTGCAGTTAATAACCTCCTTTCTACACCAAATTTTTGCATAACATCGACAAAACCAAAGCCATCCATAAGTACACCAATTGAACCAATTAAACTAGAAGGATTCACATAAATCTTATCTGCTGCAGAAACAATGTAATAACAACCCGATGCGCACATATCACTCACCACAGCATAAATGGGTAAATTGGGATGGTTTTTTTTAATAAACCTTATTTCTTCATAAATATATGCTGATTGCACTGGACTTCCGCCAGGTGAATTAGCATGCAAAATAATACCTTTAGTTTTTTCATCCTTTACTGCTGATCTTAAACTTTCAATAATATCAGCCGCATTTGTTTCCTTGTTTTCAGCAATCATTCCAGCAATATTAACAACTGCAGTATGATATTCATTAGCTGAAGTCATGCTTACTTTAAACTTTGGAAAAGCAACAATGCCTAATAAGGCCAGTAAATAAGCAAACATTAAGCATTTAAAAAAAATCCCCCAACATCGAGTAGACTTTTGCTCACGGAGCGCAGCATAAACAAGCTTTTCGATGACTTCTCGCTCCCAAACAGGCGCATTATCAACGTTAGGTTTATTTGAATTATTTTGATGTTCCATAAATTTAATCTGATAGGTAAGCTAGTAAATCAGTCGCGTAGGGCAAACATAACATAGGTTGGTAATGTTGTAGCACTGCTGTCGAATGCGCACCACAAGATACCGCAACCGCAGCAATATTTGCATAATTAGCCATCTGCAAATCATGCGCTGAATCACCCACCATTAAAGCACGCGTCTTTGCAATAGATGTATGATGTAATATTTCATTAAGCATTTTAGGATCAGGCTTTGATGCAGTCTCATCTGCACAACGTGTAACACAAAAAAACTCTTTAGTTAATGTTTTAGAAAGAGCAACGTTTAATCCATTACGAGTCTTGCCCGTTGCTACAGCCAACTGAAATCCATACTCACGCAATTTTTCTAACATGCCTACAACACCAGAAAATAAATCTGCAGGACAAATCTCTTTAGAAAGATACGCCTCAGCATAATAATTAATCAAATTTTGCTGCTCTTCGGCGTTAGCCATTGGAAACAATTTTTTAATCGCATGATCAATGCTTAAGCCGATAACATCTTTTGCTTGTTGTTGCTCTGGTACTGCAAAACCACAATTTTCCCCTGCAGCTTGCAAACACTGAGCAATCCAATCAATAGAATCAATTAATGTCCCATCCCAATCAAATATAATCAAATCAAAATTATTTTTCATATACGCTAAATTTCATTTTGAAGTAATTTAGTCAATTGCTCTGGCAATGGCGCATTAAACGTAAGTGCTTCACCCGTTACTGGATGTTTAAACGCTAAATTTGCCGCATGCAAAAACATTCTTTTATACCCTTTAATGCTAAAAAGTTTATTCATATCATCATTGCCATAACGTTCATCACCAACTATTGGATGCCCCATACTCAGGGCATGCACACGTATTTGATGGGTTCTTCCTGTTTTAGGGAAAGCCTCAACCAATGTGGACTCAGCAAACAGCTTCACTCTACGAAACGATGTTTCAGCTTCTTTGCCTTGCTTATTGACAACTACGCGCCTCTCACCACCTTGATTCACAAATTTCAGCAATGGTGCATTGACTATTTTATGCATTTCTTGCCATTGTCCTTGCAATAATGCGAGATAAGATTTACTAATTAAATCTTCTCGAAACAGGACGTGCAACGCCCTTAATGCACTACGTTTCTTTGCTATCAATAAACAACCAGACGTATCTTTGTCTAATCGATGAACCAATTCAAGAAAGTGCGCATCAGGCCTGATAATTCGCAAACCCTCAATAATTCCAGAGAAAACACCACTACCACCATGGACAGCAAAACCAGCAGGTTTATTAATAACAATAAAACCATCATCCTCAAATAATACAGACTCTTGCAAATAAATACGAAGATCGTTAGCAACAAAAGAAGATTCATCTCTATTCGCAGTACGCAAAGGAGGTATTCTTACGATATCCCCAGCTAACAAACGATATTTTGCATCAACTCTACCTTTATTGACACGAACTTCACCCGTTCGAACACTTCGGTAAATTCTACTTTTAGGCACGCCTTTCAAAAAAGTAAATAAAAAGTTATCTAAACGCTGATCATTGTATTCTTCAGAAATTTGAATTAATTGTACTTTTGGGGCAAGGCTTTTAATAATAGTCATAAAATATGAGTGTATCTATGCGTGAAAACAATACTTTAAATTGATGTAGTGCCTTAAGGTTGTTATATTAAGCACGTTTTTTGAAAAAAACAGACTATGCTCCCAAGATTTGATTGAACAAATAAAAATCAGGTTTGAGCAGCTCCTTTTTGAACACAATAGACCATACACACTAATGGGTCTGGTTCTGATGAGAGCCATTCATTAAATAAATAGCTCCAACGTTTTACAAAAACAATACGAGCTTGCACAAACTTTCAAGATTGTCACTTTATCTTAAAGTGCAATTAAATTTCTTTTTCTACAGTATTTTAAACAACACCACTAGCATGTTGACTATAATATTTACTGTCGAAATCCAATTTAAAAAACGATACTTTAAAGTATTACGGGAAAAAACCAAACTTTCTACTATAAAAATTTAGCCAAAAAAGGCTAAATTTCTACTTAAACATAACAGCGCTCATGCCACACTTAATGCAAAAACATTGAGTTAAACCAGTTAAAAGAATGCAACTGGTCATGGAGCAGGACACTACAAGGATAAAATATGAAAAGAATGCTTATCAACGCTACGCAGGCGGAAGAACTGCGAGTTGCATTGGTAGACGGTCAAAAATTATATGATTTTGACATAGAAGTACCTTCAAAAGAACAAAAAAAATCCAACATTTACAAAGGGATAATAACGCGTGTTGAGCCTAGTTTAGAAGCAGCATTTGTAAATTATGGCGCTGAAAAACATGGTTTTTTACCCTTCAAAGAAATCTCCCCTGCCTATCGACAAACTCCTGATAATCCTGAATCTGAACAACGCAAATCATCAATCAAAGATTTAATCAAAGAAGGTCAGGAAATTGTTGTTCAAATTGAAAAAGAAGAGCGCGGTAATAAAGGTGCGGCACTAACGACCTACATTAGTTTGGCAGGAACATACCTTGTGTTAATGCCCAACAACCCAAAAGCTGGCGGCATTTCCAGACGAATTGAAGGCGAAACTCGCAATGAATTACGCGAAGTCATGGCATCACTTGAAATACCAGAAAACATGGGGTTAATTGTAAGAACAGCTGGCTGCGGAAAAAATGCAGAAGAATTACAATGGGATCTTAATTATTTAATGCAACTATGGGAAGCCATCGAACGTTCCTCAAAAGAACAAAAAGCCCCTTTTTTAATTTTTCAAGAAAGCAACGTCATTATTCGCGCTCTACGCGATCATTTACGTGGTGATATTGATGAAATTCTTATTGATAATAGTGACTCATTTGCTTTAGTACAAAATTTTTTAAAGCAAGTAATGCCGCATTTCTTACCAAAAGCAAAGCTTTATCAAGATGCCGTTCCTTTATTCAATCGCTATCAAATTGAATCACAAATTGAAATTGCTTATGGTCGTGAAGTTTCCCTTCCTTCGGGCGGCTCAATTGTTATCGATCACACTGAAGCACTCACCTCAATCGATATAAACTCTGCACGTGCAACCAAAGGCAGTGATATTGAAGAGACAGCTTTAAATACAAATTTAGAAGCCGTTGATGAAATTGCAAGACAACTAAGATTACGAGATCTTGGTGGACTTTTTGTCATTGATTTCATTGACATGATGTCAAATAAAAATCAACGTAATGTCGAAAATCATCTTCGTGAAGCGCTTAAAATTGATAGGGCGCGCATTCAAACTAGCAAAATCTCTAGATTTGGATTACTAGAAATGTCACGCCAAAGAATGAGACCTTCTCTCGGCGACTCAACACAAATCACCTGCCCGCGCTGCAAAGGGCAGGGCACAATTCGAAATGTAGAATCAGTCGCTTTATCGGTATTACGCCTTCTTGAAGAAGAGGCAATGAAAAAAGGTACGGAAAAAGTAATCGCCCATTTACCCATTGAATGCGCTACCTTTTTATTAAATGAAAAACGACACGCGATAGAGCAAATTGAGCAACGCTTAAAGGTAGGTATTATTATTTTACCTAGCAAACACTTAGAAACACCCGCTTATGACATTGACAGAATAAAAGAAGCCAGTGATGAAAAAGCAAGTTATTTGCAACTCAAAGCTGAAGAAATTACTGTCCCAGAATTTGCTCAACAAATTAAATTAAAAACTGAACACGCTGTTATTAAAGAATTTTTACCAGGAAGTCCTGAGCCCATCCAAAACAAAAATGAAGCGGCAAATCTTATTAAAAAATTTTGGCACAAACTGGTTTCGACAATCTCTACGCCTGAACTGATTAACAATGAAACAACACCCTTCGAAGAAACAAACAATTCCGCTGAAGAAACAGTAACAACAAAAGAGAAAACATATTCTGGTAAAAAACGGAATAATAGGAATAGAAACTATAACCGTGATCGAGACACAACCACACCTGAATCACCCCATGATACTGAACACTCGCCACGACACACTAATGCACGCGTTTCAACACGAAATGTTCGCCCTAACTTACCCTCTCAAACAATAGAAATAGAAAAAACATCACCCTCTGTTTCTGAAGAAAATACACTTGCCCGCGCGGAATTAAATAGCACTCCGTTAGATAATCAAATAACCCCAAGAAGCACTACGGAAGAAATAACGCCCCCAATAAAGAAAAATTCACGCAGAGGACCAAATCGCCGCAGACCTCGCAATCCCAACTATAAAAAAATTCATTTTGATACACCTAAGCCAAGTAGTGAAGAAAATACAATATCTACCAATGAATTACATGGCGCACCTAAAAACTTTTTAGCAGCTCACGAGGAGGACATTAACAAAATTGGGCATCCTCACCATGACAACACATCAAATACAGCTTCTCACGAGACAACCGCAACCACAGCGCCTGTTGAAAATTCGAAGCAATTAATTATTATCAGCGAACCAACAAAAGGCCTTGAATCCCAGCAAGTAGTACCCAGTCCAGTGAATAGCGAGCACGCCACACAGCGAGACATCAATCGTCCGGAACCTACGCTCATAGAGACATCAGCACAACATTCAGTAAGACCTGAAACAACTCAACAGGAACCTGAAGTAAACTTATAAATCAATAAAATGCAATGCATAACCACAAAAATTAAAGTATTAAGTCAAACACTTACGCAACAGCTTAAGTTGCAAAATTAATTTTTTTACTATACCTTAAGCAATCACCTGAAAAGGCTAGGGGTGCTTTACATGATTTATGTGAGGCTGAGAGAAACCCTTTGAACCTGACCCCGGTTAATACCGGCGTAGGAAAGCCAACCCTTCCCTGCGCCTTATTGTTTTTATTGTCGGAGAAAAAACATGAGTGCCGTTTTAAAAAATGAGACAGAATCACCATCCATAAAAATTGACTCTTATCCCTCATCAGAAAAAATTTACATTACGGGAAGTCGTCCTGATATTAACGTTCCCATGCGTAAAATCAGCTTATCTGACACCCCAGCACAATTTGGTTCTGAAAAAAATCCACCTTTATATGTTTATGACACATCTGGTGTTTATACCGATCCACACGTTGAAATTGATCTTAAAAAAGGACTTGCTGCAATTCGCAGCCCATGGATTAATGAAAGAGAAGATACAGAATTATTATTAGGACCAAGCTCTATATTTGGTCAACAACGCTTAACTGACCCTACCACTCAACACTTGCGCTTCGAACATATTCGTCATCCAAGAAGAGCTAAAACTGGTTACAACGTAAGTCAAATGCATTATGCACGCAAAGGGGTTATTACGCCTGAAATGGAATTTGTGGCCATCCGTGAAAATCAAAAAATGGATGAAATGCGCGAGCTATGGAAAGATCAACATGCCGGACAATCTTTTGGTGCCAGCATTCCTGACCAAATTAGCCCCGAATTTGTTCGTGCTGAAATAGCCCGTGGCCGCGCTATTATTCCTGCAAACATTAATCATCCAGAATTGGAGCCCATGATTATTGGCAGAAATTTCTTAGTAAAAATAAATGGTAACCTAGGCAATTCAGCCGTTACGTCGTCAATAAATGAAGAGGTTGAAAAAATGCTTTGGGGTATTCGCTGGGGTGGCGATACCATTATGGACTTATCAACAGGAAAAAATATTCATGAAACTCGAGAATGGATTTTACGAAATTCACCTGTTCCCATAGGAACTGTTCCTATTTATCAAGCTTTAGAAAAAGTTAACGGTAAAGCTGAAGATTTAACATGGGAAATTTTCCGTGACACATTAATAGAACAAGCAGAGCAGGGTGTTGATTATTTCACCATACACGCCGGTGTTCGTCTACATCATGTGCCTTTAACCGCTAAACGATTAACTGGTATTGTTTCACGTGGCGGATCAATTATGGCTAAATGGTGCCTTGCCCATCACCAAGAAAGTTTCTTATACACACATTTTGAAGACATTTGTGAAATCATGAAACAATATGATGTTTCATTTTCATTAGGCGATGGTTTGCGCCCAGGTTCAATTTATGATGCAAATGACGCTGCACAATTTGGCGAACTTGAAACATTAGGCGAATTAACAAAAATTGCTTGGCTACACGATGTACAAACGATGATTGAAGGTCCAGGTCATGTGCCTCTACATATGATAAAAATAAATATGGACAAGCAATTAGCAGAATGTGGTGAAGCTCCTTTTTACACCCTAGGACCGCTTACTACAGATATTGCCCCGGGCTATGATCACATTACCTCTGCCATAGGCGCTGCAAACATTGGTTGGTTTGGATGCGCGATGCTTTGTTACGTAACCCAAAAAGAACATTTAGGCTTACCAAATAAAGAAGATGTTAGAGAAGGAATTGTCACATACAAAATTGCTGCACATGCTGCAGACTTAGCTAAAGGTCATCCTGGAGCTCAAGCTAGAGATAATGCAATGTCTAAAGCACGCTTTGAATTTCGCTGGGAAGATCAATTCAATATCGGCCTTGATCCAGAAAAAGCCCGAGCATTTCATGATGAAACCCTACCTAAAGAATCTGCAAAAGTTGCTCATTTCTGCTCAATGTGTGGCCCACATTTTTGCTCAATGAAAATTAGCCAAGATGTTCGTGACTATGCAGCTAAAAAAGGACTAAATGCGGATGAAGCCTTAATTGAAGGAATGCATGAAAAATCGCAACAATTTATGGAAGAGGGAAGCTTGCTTTATCATAAAATTTAATTAGCGTGAAAAAAAGGGCCATTGCGGCCCTTTTTTTATATAAAAAGAAAAAACTTAAATTAGTCTTTTTCTACTTCCTTCATACTTAATCTAACGCGACCTTGACGATCAATTTCAAGTACCTTAACGCTAACGATGTCGCCTTCGTTAAGCTTATCACTCACTTTATCAACATGCTCATCAGAAATCTGAGAAATATGAACTAATCCATCTTTACCAGGCAATATCGTTACAAAAGCACCAAAGTCCATTAATCTTACGACTTTACCTTCATAAATTTTACCAACCTCAACTTCCTCAGTAATTTCTTCAATTAACCTACGAGCCTCTTCACCTGCGGCTTTGTCAACTGAAGCTACTTTGACAATACCATCATCTGTTAAATCAATGCTAGCACCGGTGATTTCAGTAATCCCGCGAATTGTCGCGCCTCCTTTACCAATTACTTCACGAATTTTACTTGGGTCGATTTTAAACGTAATAATCCGTGGAGCAAAATCAGACATTTCTTCACGGGTACTAGAAAGTGCTTTATTCATTTCTGCTAAAATATGCAAACGCCCAGTCTTAGCTTGATCTAAAGCAGACTTCATAATTTCAGCAGTAATACCATCAATCTTGATATCCATTTGTAAAGCTGTAATTCCAGCAGCAGAACCTGCAACTTTAAAATCCATATCTCCTAAATGATCTTCATCTCCCATAATATCTGATAACACGGCAAAACGATCGCCTTCTTTAATTAACCCCATTGCAATGCCAGCAACTGGAGAAGCAATAGGAACGCCTGCATCCATTAATGCTAAACTACTTCCGCACACTGAAGCCATCGAACTTGAGCCATTTGATTCAGTAATTTCTGAAACAACACGAATGGTATAAGGAAATTCCTCCATATTTGGCAGAACAGCACTAACTCCACGCTTTGCTAAACGACCATGCCCAATTTCGCGACGCTTAGGCGAACCAACTTGACCCGTTTCTCCAACACTGTATGGAGGAAAATTATAGTGCAACATAAATGGCTCTTTATATTCTCCTGCTAATGCATCAATAATTTGTGCATCACGCTGAGTACCTAATGTTGCTACGACCAAGGCCTGGGTTTCGCCACGAGTAAATAAGGCCGAACCATGAGTTCTGGGTAAAACGCCTGTTCTAATAAAAATTGGTCGAATAGAATCTAAAGCCCTGCCATCAATTCGCTTGCCATCGTCTAAAATAGCATTACGTACGATTGTTGACTCTAAGTGCTCAATAATTCCTCGAATATCCGCTGCATTAAAAGCACCATCAACCGTTAATTTGTCAACTACATCATGTCTAATAACTTTTAAACGCTCTTGTCGCACTAATTTTTCAGGGATTTGATAGGCCGCAACAATATGAGCACTTACTTCATCGGTCACTAAATCATTTAATTCTTGATTTACCTCAGCGGGCATCCAGTTGATAGAAGGCTTCCCAACCATCTGTGAAAAATCATTTATAGCAGTGATTGCCACTTGCATTTGCTCATGTCCAAAAAGCACAGCTCCAAGCATAATTTCTTCAGACAAACCTTTTGCTTCCGACTCTACCATCAAAACAGCATGCTCAGTACCCGCCACAACAAGTATCAATTCAGAATCTTTAAGCTGTGTTGGCGATGGATTAAGCGTATAAGTTTCATGCTGATAACCAATACAACATGCTCCAATAGGGCCATTAAATGGCAAGCCGGAGATACTTAATGCCGCAGATGCCCCTAGCAGGGCAGGAATCTCTGGGTCCACATCAGGATTTAAGGAAATAACTGTAGCAACGATTTGAACCTCATTGGTATACCCTTCAGGAAAAAGGGGGCGCACAGGTCGATCGATTAAACGAGATGTTAATGTTTCCTTCTCAGAAGGTCGACCTTCTCTTTTAAAAAATCCCCCAGGTATCTTCCCTGCAGCAAATGCTTTTTCTTGATAATTTACTGTTAATGGAAAAAAATCACCTCCATTTGCCTCTTTTTTACCGACAACAGTTACTAATAACGTTGTGCCCTCAACATCGATAATAACAGCACCATCTGCTTGGCGAGCAATCTCGCCAGTTTCTAGCGTTACTTTGCAATCGCCGAACTGAAAATCTTTCCTAATAGGGTTCACTATGGGGGTTCCTTTGCGTAGGTTGGTTAATGAAGGGTATCAGGATTTACCTGACGTACATCAAAACAAGAGTGTTTAAGCGTTATTTGCAACAAACTTACTTACGTAAACCAAGACGCTCTATTAATAAACGGTAACGATTATTGTCTTTACTTTTTAAATAATCCAGCAACTTACGACGTTGATTAACCATTCTTAATAAGCCTCTACGAGAATGATTGTCTTTTTTATGAACAGCAAAATGTGGTGTCAAATGAACGATTTGAGCTGTCAATAAAGCAATTTGCACTTCTGGTGAACCTGTGTCGGTTTCAGATAAGCGGTATTCTTCTACAACTAATTTTTTTTGTGCTGCGCTAAATGGCATTGATAATCCCTGTTAAATAATATAAAAACGAGCAGATTAAAATAATAGTTGAATGCACAAACCAGTTTACATACCCAGCCACAAAATGACCCAATATACATTTAATCCACTACCAAAAAAAGCTGCCTTTTCTGGCAAGCTAAATAACTTGCTCCGCGATAGGGTGCAGAACAAACTAATCTTTTAAATAATCTTTGTTAAATAAAAATTGCTTATTTAAAGCTCTGTTTTATTCAAATTGAACAATTTTTTAGGCAATATTTTACCATCGGATAATCGTTCACCCAAACCTAAAAATTGCCCATTATGATACAACCTAACAATTTCTGCTGAACTAGGTGTCAAACAAATCGGCTGACCAAAACTAATACTTTTAGCCTGATCATTTGGAAGAAGCACGGCTGATAAATGCATTAAAGGCGCATCAACAGAAATGAAAGCACTTTGCCTGTCATCATCATTCATGCCCTGTAATTGCGCTAACGTAAAAGCGTTATTGATACTAAATTGTCCAGAACCAGTTCTGCGCAGCTCAATAACTGTACCACCACACCCAAATACTTGACCAATATCCTCTGCTAACGTACGAATATAAGTGCCTTTTGAGCAACTCACTTCAAGCTTAATATTGGGTTCGACATACGATTGCAAACAAATATTTTTAATCTCAATCTTTCTTGCTACCCGCTCAATCACAATACCTTCACGTGCTAATTCGTATAGTTTTTTACCATTATGTTTTAAGGCTGAATACATGGGTGGAATTTGCTCAATAACACCTATAAAGCTTTGCAATACAGTATTCAGCTCTTTTATTGTCAACGTAGGAACAGACATCCTTTGAATAACTTGTCCTTCGGCATCACCAGTATCCGTTACAACACCCAATTGAACAGTTACCTCATAACGCTTATCTGCATTCAACATGAACGTTGAAACTTTAGTTGCTTCACCAAAGCAAAGAGGCAGCAATCCTGTCGCCAACGGATCGAGACTTCCTGTGTGCCCAGCTTTATTTGCATCAATAAGTCTTTTTACTTCTTGCAATGCTCTATTTGAAGAAACTCCCAAGCGTTTATCCAGTAACAAGATGCCATGCAAATCTCGACCAGATTTACGTTTACCCATCTTTTACCTCACAATTACTTTAAACCACTCAATAACTCAGCGACACGGATACCTTTATCAAATGAATTATCATAATAAAAACGTAGTGCTGAAATATGCCGAAGCCTCATTCTTTTTGCCAATGCATGCCTAATAACAGGCATCAATTCGTTTAATCTTTTCTCATTGACGCGCTTGTCACTATCATCGGCATTTAAAACTGTAAAATACACTTTTGCAACAGCCAAATCTTTAGAGACCTCTACTTCATTAATAGTAATAAAGCCTAGGACATTGTCAGTAATTTCACGCTGCAAAACAAAAGACAACTCTTTTTGCATCTGTGAAGAAACCCGTTCATTTCTACCAAATTCTTTTGCCATATCGTTACAAAACTCGCCTTACTTCTGTGCGTTCAAAGACCTCGATTTGATCTCCAGGTTGCACATCATTGTAATTTTTAACGCCAATACCACAATCCATACCCATTTTAACTTCAGCAACATCATCTTTATAACGGCGTAAGGATTCCAATTGCCCTTCATAAATAACAATATTTTCACGCAAGACACGAATAGGTAAATTTCTTTTAACAAAGCCATCAACAACCATGCAACCTGCGATAGCGCCAAACTTAGGCGACTTAAACACATCCCTAACTTCAGCAAGACCAACAATATGCTCTTTAATTTCTGGTGCTAACATGCCACTAATTGACTTTTTAACTTCGTCAATTGCCTCATAAATAACGCTGTAATAATGAAGATCAATCCCTTTTTCTTCGATTAACTTACGTGCTGCTGCATCGGCACGAACATTAAAGCCAATTAAGATCGCATTTGATGCCAATGCTAAATTAGCATCACCCTCATTGATACCGCCAACACCACCAAAAATAACCTTAACCTCAACCTCTGGATTGGATAGTGCAACTAAGGAACCTTTTAATGCTTCAAGACTACCTTGCACATCAGTTTTAATAACCAAATTAACACTAGCAAGTTCGCCACTTGTCATCTTAGAAAAGACTTCATCAAGTTTAGAGGCGTGTTGAGCAGCATGCCGACTAAACTTTTTACGATCCTCTCTATGCTTCGCTAACTCTTTGGCGACACGCTCATTTTGAACAACAAGAAATTCGTCACCAGCAAAAGGCGTTCCAGACAACCCTAAAATTTCAACCGGCACACTGGGACCTGCATCTTTAATAAGCTTACCGTTTTCATTGAACATAGCTCTAACACGACCATATTCATGACCACACAAGACCATCTGACCATTCTCTAACGTACCTTTTTGAATCAGAACTGTGGCCACCGCGCCGCGCCCTTTATCGAGCCTAGACTCAATAACAATTCCAGATGCTGCACCCTCGATTGGAGCGGTTAACTCTAAAATTTCAGTTTGTACGATTAAGGCTTCAATTAACTCATCAATTCCAGCACCTGTTTTAGCTGAAATTTTAAGAAATTGAACGTCTCCGCCCCATTCTTCGGCGATAACATTAATATTAGATAACTCCTGCATAACCTTATCAGGATTCGCATCTGCTTTATCTATCTTGTTCATTGCAACAATAATGGGTACTCCTGCCGCACGCGCATGCTCAACAGCCTCCTTCGTTTGCGGCATTACACCATCATCAGCAGCAACCACAACAATAACAACATCAGTAACATCAGCGCCACGAGCACGCATAGCCGTAAAGGCAGCATGTCCAGGCGTATCCAAAAAGGTTACGGCACCATGGTCTGTTTTGACTTGATAAGCCCCAATATGCTGGGTAATACCACCTGCTTCACCTGCGGCAACTCTAGTTTTTCGAATATAATCTAAAAGTGATGTTTTACCATGATCGACATGCCCCATAATCGTAACAATAGGCGCTCTTGGCAACCTGTTTCTATTATCATCTTGCGTCACTTCAGCGAGCATTTCTTGCTCTAAATCATCGTCACTTTGCATAATGGCCTTATGCCCCATTTCTTCAACTAAGATCACCGCAGTGTCTTGATCTATAGTTTGATTAATTGTTGCCATAATACCTAAATTCATTAAATGCTTGATAACGACAGCAGCTTTAACATTCATTTTTTGCGCTAAATCTGAAACAATAATTATCTCAGGGATAGTGACATCGTAAACAATAGGTGCAACAGGCATTTCAAACTGATGCTTACTATCAGAAACTGTCGCTGCAGCACGGTGCCCTTGCTTACCTTTTTTCTTACTTTTTTTATTATCTCTGGTCGATACTCGCTGAGAATCTTCTTCTGATTTCTTTTTCTGCGCCTGCTCTTGTTTTATAACAGCTTGCTGCCTAACTTTTTCAGCGTTCTTTTTAATTGACTCTTCCAGACGACGCTCTTTTTCCTGCTGTTTTTTGCGTACTTCGTCGGATTCTTTAGCTTTAATTAATTTATCGGTTTTGATTTTTTTATCTTCTTTAATTTTTACTGCACCAAATTTTTCTTCAGTCTCACTTTCTAACTCCACATCTAATGGCGTGAGTAGTGCATTGCTAGCAATGTCAACAATGACATTTTCTTCGCTAAGCCTTGTGGTGCTTTCCTCCGAGTTAACTTCAGCCTCTATTACTGGTTCAACACTAATGTTAAGCTCATCATTAACAATATCAGCGTTATTCTCATTACCAGTCGTGGACTCGACAAATTCACCAACAAACTCAATTTCGACTAATGGCGCAATAGGCGCAACAGATTGATTTTCAGCCTCATGTTCTACAGAATGAATAGGCCGAGCTTCCGCCATCACTGCATCATGAATCACCACCTCATCCGCTTTTGATTCCTCTGTTTCAGCACGCTTAATAAATGTTTTTTTCTTGCGCACCTCAACACTAATGGTTTTAGCTGACGTGCCAGATACTGACGCCTGCTTAATTTCCATAACCTTTCTGCGCTCTAACGTTACTCGACGTGGCGCACTTCCTGTTTCATCCTCAGCTTTACCACGACGCTTACGCAGATGACTGAGTAGCTGCATCTTTTCGTCTTCACTAATTATATCGTCTGCACTAGAAGCAGACAGACCCGCTTCTTTAAGCTGCTCTAACAGCCTTTCTAATGGAATTTTTACAACTTCAGCCAACTGCCGTACCGTTTTATCACTCATATCCAACCTCTCACGTCATTTTATGACTTAAGCAAACCAAGGCTCACGCGCTTTCATAATCAACTTTGCGGCTCGCTCTTCATCTAAACTTAATAAATTAACCAAATCATCTACTGACTGCTCCGCCAAACCATCCATGGTAGTAATACCATGATTTGCTAAGTCATAAGCCAATTCATTATCCATTCCCTCCATTGCAAGCAATTCTTGAGTTGGCTGAGCACCTCCCATTATCTCTTCAGCTGCAATAGCATTAATCAATAATGCATCTTTTGCACGACTGCGTAATTCATTGACCAACTCTTCATCAAACCCTTCAATTTCCAACATCTCGCTTACAGGTACATAAGCTATTTCTTCAACAGAATTAAATCCTACCTCTGCAAGTATCAACGCAACATCTTCATCGACATCTAATTGATCGATAAATAATTGCTTTATTTTGGAAAGCTCAGCTTCATTACTTAAGGTTGCTTTTGAAGCATCAATGACATTTAATTCCCAGCCTGTTAATTGAGACGCTAAGCGAACATTTTGCCCGCCACGACCAATTGCTTGAGATAAGTTTTCTGAACTCACCGCCAAATCCATACTATGCCTATCTTCGTCAACAATAATTGATTGAATTTCGGCAGGTGACATCGCGTTTATTACAAATTGTGCATCGCTCTGATTCCACAGAATCACATCAACACGCTCGCCAGCTAATTCATTCGTTACCGACTGCACGCGCGCGCCACGCATACCTACACAAGAGCCAACAGGATCCAACCGTGGATCATTGCTTTTCACCGCAAGTTTTGCTCTTGAACCTGGATCACGAGCCGCTGACATCACCGTAATCAGACCTTCGCCGACTTCTGGCACCTCTAATCGAAACAAGGCAATAAGTAATTCTGGCGCAGTTCTACTAATAAATAATTGCGGCCCTCGCGCCTCCAATCTGACATCTTTCAAGTAACCACGAATACGATCACCTATTCGAACAGGCTCGCGAGGTATCATATCTTCTTTAGCGATATACGCCTCAACATGACCACCTAAATCTAAAAACAGATTACCTTTTTCAATACGCTTCACAACGCCTGTCACCAATTCACCCACTTTTGATTTATAGGCATCGACAATTTTCTTTCGCTCTGCTTCACGTACTTTTTGAATAATCGCTTGTTTTGCATGCTGAGCAGCAATTCTACCGAAATCTACGGATTCAATTTCTTCTTCTACATAATCACCCACGTGAATATCTGCATTATCAAGCTGCGCAACCTCTAAAAGAACTTGCGTCGTGGGAAACTCAACATCACCGGCGCAGTAGGGATTAGGTGCGACAACCTCCCATTGACGAAACGTCTGGTAATCACCTGTTTTTCTATTAATTTCAACCCGTGCTTTGATTTGATTTATATTACGCTTAATAGTTGCAGACTCTAGCGCTGACTCAATTGCTTGAAAAACAACTTCCTTATCAATTTCTCTTTCATTGGAAAAAACCTCCACAACCAACAAAATTTCTTTATTTGCCACTTCGATCTCCTTTTTCGATGCTTATAAATTAAATTCTGGAACCATACGCGCCTTACTCATAGCGCTAAATGGCACTGCGTAAACCTCATCGGCCTCTTTTAGAGTGATGATTTCCCCTTCAACTTTATCAATTACCCCTTTGATTTTTTTTCGACCTTGTATAGGCATGAATAAATTAACTAACACCATTGATCCAATAAAATGCTCAAATTGGCTTATTTTATAAAAAGGGCGATCTTCTCCAGGCGAAGAAACTTCTAAATGATAATTACCCTGTATAGGATCTTCAACATCCAATACACCACTGACTTGGTGGCTCACTTTAGTGCAATCATCAAGTAAAATACCTGCTTCCTTATCAATATATATCCTTAAACAACCATGCTTTGGATGAGGACTATAATCTATACCAACACACTCATAACCCAACCCTTCAACAATTGGCTCAATTAAATTAATCAAATGCTCTGGAGCCAGCTTCATCTCGCCTCACTTTTAAGAATACGTTATTTGCATATAAACCCAGAAAAATAGGCACCTAATATATTGCCATCCTTGATAAATACACAAAAAAAAAGAGCCAAAGGCTCTTCCATTAACAATCAATTGTCGACTTCTAAATAAAAGCCTATAAAATAAAAAACCCCATAATGGGGTTCTTTTGTCTGGTAGCGGGGGCAGGATTTGAACCTACGACCTTCGGGTTATGAGCCCGACGAGCTACCAAGCTGCTCCACCCCGCGATTGATTTGAAGATTATAGTGATTTTTTAAAATTTAGCAATCTAAATAATTGAAATAAGATAAGAAGATTAATGATTGCTCATTAATGGTAGTAAAAAAAACAACACCCCGCCTGAAAAAACTCCTGCACAAATATCATCAATCATAATGCCAAAACCTCCTTTTACATGCCTATCTAACACGCTAATAGGCCATGGCTTCAGGATATCGAAGAATCGAAACACAATAAAACCCATAAAAACTGCTGTCCATGAACAGGGCACGAACAACATTGTAACTAAAAATCCAGCGATTTCATCCCACACAATCCCTGAAAAATCATGCTCACCCAATTTCTCAGCTGCATTACCGCATATCCAAACCCCAACACAACAAGCTAAAATAGTACAAAAACTAAATAAATAAAAATTTTGCACTATCAACAAGTAAATAGGTACCGCAACCAAAGTTCCCCATGTTCCTGGTGCTTTTTTAGCTAACCCTGCCCCAAAACCAAACGCAAGAAATAAAACTGGATCCGTTAATATTTTCTTAGGCGTAAATTTATTTTGCCCTATTTTGTCAAGAAAAATGCTCATATGCTTTGCCCACTAAATCTGATATTAAGCCAAACCTATTTATTCGTAATCCCTTACGCTCTTCGATCACACCTATTTTATGACAACATTGCGGCACTAACGCGTCCAACTCGGGTGGCACTGTAAAACATAACTCATAATCATCACCTGCAGTTAAAGGCATTAACCAATTCCCTGTTTGTTCAATGTAAGCATTTACATCATCCGATAAAGGTAAGGCCAGCCAGTCTATACAAGCACCTACCTGACTTTGCTTTAAAATATGACCAAGATCTCCCACTAAGCCATCGGAAATATCAATGCATGCATGCGCAAAAACACTAAGTTCCAGCCCTAAGTCTACGCGAGGGCGGGGGACATTAAATTGCTCAATCGCAACATTCGATTGAATAGTCGTCATGCCTTGCAAGAACAATAATCCCAAGCCGGCATTACCCAAATAACCACTAACATAAATAAAATCACCCACACGCGCATTAGATCGCAACAAGCTTTTACCTCGAGCAACCAAGCCAAGCGCCTGAACAGTAAGTGTTAATGAACCAGAAGTAGTGTCACCTCCGATAAGGTCAACAGAAAACTCGTCCGCTAAATTAAAAAAACCTTTTGCAAAAGCTTCCAGCCACTTTTCATTAACAGAAGGCAACGTCAATGCTAATAACACCGACATCGGCTTAGCACCGATACTGGCGAGATCACTTAGATTAACCGCAAGTAACTTATGCCCTAAGCACTCAGGATTAGTCTCTGCGAAAAAATGAACTCCCTCCACCATAGTGTCTGTCGTGATGGCTAATTCATACCCATCTGGGATAGAGAGTAGGGCACAATCATCACCAATACCAAGCACAGTAGAGGCTTTTTTTATCGATGTGGGACGCGAAAAAAAACGCTCAATGACATTAAACTCAGACAACATTAACTATTTTTTTAACCTGCTTGTTTCGCCTGAAGCTCAATGACTCTTTTTTGCTGAGCGATTTTATCTAAAATACCGTTAATGTATTTATGACTTCCGTCCGCACCAAAACATTTTGCCAAATTAATGCTTTCATTAATAATGACTTTATAAGGCATATTTAAACGAAATAATAATTCATACGTTCCTAAGCGCAAAATAGCACGTTCGACAGGATCAATCATTTCTACCTCACGATCAACAAACTGACTTAATTCATTATCTATCGCTTGTAGATGCTCAGGGACACCGTAAAAAAGCTCCGCAAAATAACTTTTTTGCACGTCTTTTAGCCAGTCTTCCTCGATAAATTGCTTTTCAATCAGCGATAACAACTGCCCCGTCATCTGCCATTGATAAAGTGCTTGCACGGCTGCTTTTCGAGCATTAGTTCGAGCTAAACTCATTCGATATCCAGACTATTAAATAAACTCACCATTTCAATTGCAGACAATGCCGCCTCTGCACCTTTATTTCCAGCCTTTGTTCCAGCACGCTCGATTGCCTGCTCAAGAGTATCAACCGTTAACACCCCAAAACTAACGGGGACACTGTATTGCAAGGAGACCTGCGCAATACCCTTGACACACTCACCTGCCACATATTCAAAATGAGGTGTGCCCCCACGAATAACCGCACCCAGCGCAATAATGGCATCATATTTTTTACTTGCTGCCAATTTTTGCACCACTATAGGCAATTCAAAAGCGCCCGGCGCTTTAACTAAATGAATATCTTCTTTTTTTGCACCATGACGAACCAACGCATCGATAGCTCCTGCCTCAAGTTGATCAACAATAAAGCTATTAAAGCGTGATGCGACTAAGGCAAATTTGCCACCTTCAGCCGATAAATTTCCTTCATATACTTTAACTTTGGACATACTTACATCTCCTTGCTTATTCATAGGACTTGTTTAACCAACATGCTCTGCAACTTCTAAATTAAAGCCTGACAAAGCAATATATTTTTTCTGCACACCTAATACTTTTAATTTTTGCACGCCTAAATCAGCGAGAATTCGTGCACCGGTACCTGTAGTTCGCCAATCTACTTGCTCATTTGTATGCTCAGAATTAATCAGCCCATGATCTTGCAACTGATAACTATGAATTAACTCAGCCAAGGCTTTATTATTTTCACTTTGGCGAATAATGACCAATACCCCACGGCCTTCTTTTGCAATCTTTTGCATGGCTACTTTTATAGGTACATTACAGTCACTGCGCTTTGAGGCCAAAACATCATCCAGTAAATTTCGCGCATGCACTCTTACCAGCACAGGCTTATCACCGGAAACCTCGCCCATCACCAACGCCAAATGTACATTATTGTCATTACGATCTTGGTAAGCATATAAACGAAATTGTCCGAATTCAGTTGGAAAAGCACATTCACTAATACGCTCTAAGGTATTTTCATGTTGAATTCGATAGTGAATTAAATCAGCGATTGTGCCTATTTTAAGCTGATGCTGCTTAGCAAAAACTTCTAAATCAGGACGCCTTGCCATACTACCATCGTCATTTAAAATCTCTACAATCACTGCTGCAGGTGCAACGCCTGCCAAACGAGCCAAATCACAGCCCGCCTCGGTATGACCTGCTCTATTTAATACTCCGCCTGATTGCGCCATTAAAGGGAAAACATGCCCAGGCTGAACTAAATCATCTGCTTTTGCATTAGGTGCAACAGCAGCCCGAATTGTACACGCCCGATCAGCTGCTGAAATTCCTGTGGTAACGCCTTGTGCGGCCTCTATTGAAACAGTAAAGTTAGTTGAATGCGGTGTTTTATTTTCATTTACCATTAAAGGCAAACGTAATTGCTGACAGCGCTCAGTGGTTAATGTCAAACAAATCAACCCCCTGCCATAACGTGCCATAAAATTAATATCTTCTGGACGTGTAAAGGCTGCCGCCATAACTAAATCGCCTTCATTTTCACGATCTTCATCATCCATAATGATGACCATCTTTCCTTGCCGCAACTCCTCAATAATATCTTCTATGCTATCCATACGTTTTTACGTGCTCTTAAGTTAATTTAAAAAACCACTAGTGTGCAATAATTCATGCGTCACGTGACTCTTTTCCATGTCAGGTGCAGCATTAGTTAACAGCCGCTCTAAATATCTAGCCAATAAATCCACCTCTAAATTAACACTGGCTCCCAGTCCTAGAGACTTTAACGCTGTCTCGTGCAGCGTATGCGGAACGATGTTAACACCAAAACGCGCCCCCTTCACTTCATTCACGGTTAAGCTAATCCCATCAATACAAATTGAACCTTTTTCTGCAATATATTTTGCTAGCGCATCGGGTGCTTGAATAATAAACCGTATCGAGCGTCCATCGGAATCTTGTTTAATAATGGTTCCCACTCCATCGACATGACCACTAACAAAATGCCCCCCCATTCTTGACGAAGGCATTAGTGCCAACTCTAAGTTTACCAACGCACCTGAATGAGCACTTGCTAATGTTGTTCGTGACCACGTTTCATTAGACACATCCGCACAAAAATATTGCACACCAAGCTCTACTGCAGTTAAACATACACCATTGACGGCAATACTATCACCAAGTTTTACGCCATCAAGAGGCAAACTTGCCGTCGCTATTTTTAAACGATAATCGCCAGAAACCTGCTCTACCGCTGCAATATGACCCACTGCTAAAATAATACCTGTAAACATAAGCCTATAATGTTGCCGAATAGCTCTACGAAACCAGCAGAAACTTACGTTTCCACTGGCGTTAAGATGAAGCGCAGATCAGGCCCAATCGCCCTCACATCACTCCATTTAAATAATTTCTTCTCTGCCATCGTTGCCATTCCTGGCAAACTAAATAGCCCACGCCCTTTATCTCCCAAAACAATAGGAGACATATAAATAACCAATTCATCAATCAAGCTTTTAGCAAGCAGCTCACCATTTAACACCGCACCCGCCTCTACAAGCACCTCGTTAATGTGCATGTCAGCCAAAAAAGCAAAGACCTTAGGCAAATCAAGCCGCCCTTTGTCACATGGTAATCGATAGACTTCAAAACCAGCGCGTTCCAAAAGACATTGCTCAGGCGGCTTATCCACACAGGTTAGCACCAACGTTCTGCCTGGCTGTTGAGCCAGTTGCGCCGCCACAGGCATGCGTAACTGGCTATCAAGAATAACACGTATTGGCTGCACAACCTCCGCATCAACCCTCGCTGTTAAGGCTGGATTATCAGCTAAAACAGTCGAAATTGTAGATAAAATAGCTGTACTTTCAGCGCGTAAATGTTGTACATCTTGCCTTGCAAAGACTGATGTTATCCACTTACTTTCACCAGATGCCAGCGCGGTACGCCCATCTAAACTCATGGCTAATTTGCTTCGCACAAAAGGCTTGTTCTTAGACATGCGTGAGATAAAGCCGCGATTGAGTAATGCCGCGTCTTCTGCCAACACCCCCACGTTCACCATAATACCAGCGGCGTTAAGTGCAGCAAAACCTCGACCTGAAACTAGGGGATTAGGGTCTTGCAGGGCAGCAACCACGCGCGCAACGCCTGCCTGAATTAAGGCATCGCAGCATGGTGGTGTTTTGCCATGATGACTGCATGGCTCTAAGGTGACATACGCTGTTGCACCTCGTGCATCCTGCGCGGCTTGCAGTGCCATAAGCTCGGCATGAGCTTGACCTGCATACTCATGCCAGCCTTCAGCGATTATGTGTCCATTGTTTACTAAAACACACCCTACGCGCGGATTGGGATGCGTAGTATACAGACCTTTTTTTGCTAAAGTTAAGGCTCTTGCCATATAAAAGGTATCTGTCGTCATCTACGCTATGCCCATAAAAATCATAAAATCACGCCATAAAAACTAAAAAACCCGCCAAACTAAACTGCCTGACGGGTTATCTATACAAAATGAGAATGCCTGCATTAATGGTACCGAGAAGAGGACTTGAACCTCCACGGACTTGCGTCCACTAGCACCTGAAGCTAGCGTGTCTACCATTTCACCACCTCGGCAGTGATATTACACTGTACTTAAAAAAATATACTGATCACACGCTTATGTCAATGCAAATAATGCATGCTGAACACGCGCAGCGCACTCATCAGTCATGATGACTAACGTTTAATTACACCTTTACGCACAACCCGGTGCTTTTCAAACACACACTCTCAAAGCCATCACGAATAAATCTACGGATATTTGGATGATCCTCTCTCTCAGGAT
>QYQN01000056.1 GCA_007280895.1 Methylococcaceae bacterium | reverse complement strand
GCTGATTATCCCGTGGCATGATTAGTTAATTTCGTCATTAATGTGTTTATGCTTTGTTAAGACTCTTTACTTAGCCTGTGTGGTATTCGTTTTAGCGTAAATAAAATAAGGCAGGGCCAGTACGCCTAAATTACTTAGCCAAGTGACGAGCTGATTATTGCTGAGGGTAAAGCTTAAGGAGGTGGCAAGTCGGTGGGTGATTGATGGGTAAGCAGCAATTAAATCGCGGCTGACAAAGAAGGCACTGGTTTCACCTATAATTAAGGCGATACCCGAGAGGATTAAGCCGCGTCCTAGCCAGTGATAGCGTGGGAGGATAAAGCTAGCAAACGGTGGCGTTTTGTTTATAAAACTAATGATGATGACAGTACTTATGCCGGTGATCAGTAGATAAAATTGTTCCGTTGGAAAGCTGATATAACGTCCGTTAATGGCTAAGCTAAGGGTTTTCATGAGTGCAAATAGCACGCAGACGGCATACAGTCTTTGTCCCCATAAGGCATAAACGCTGTGTTGGGCTTGCTGGCGTGCTAAGGCATACGCGTAGTTAAGAAGAATAAAACCCAGCGCGGCGTTGATGAGAATAATTATGCCCGTAAGAAGGTGTTGACCAAGTGAATAACTGGTCGCCCATAAGAAATCAATTTGTTCACACCAGCACACTAAGCTAAGTTGAATTGCTGATAGCAAAATTACTAAGTAATGCGTTGGTAAAACACGCAAGGCTTTATGGGTAAAAATAAGTAGAGTAATAAATAAAAATCCTGCAAACAGTTTGTTGTTAAGCCAGTGTGGGTGTTCATATACTTTTCCTGTTAACGGAAAAACATCTTTTCTATCTATGGAAAGTAAGCCCCAGTTAGCACCCACTACGCCTTCTAAGTTGCTTTTCCATGATTGGTTGATGGCCTCTACAATGTTGTAGTCAAAGTGATTGGTGTTAGCCACCGTGATAAGACCACGAATAAAACGTGCTTCATTGCTTACGCTAGGAATCGCTAAGCCACGTTGTTTGCCTACGCTGGGCCAGCCTGATTCGCCAATTAAAATGGGTTTGTCGGCAGATAATTTGCGCGCTTCTTCTTGTACATGATGATAAATGCGTTCAATGTGGGCAGGCGCAGCATTGACGGCAATGGGTTCATCTTCCCAGTAAGGTAAAATATGGATAGTGATGAAATCTACTTCGCTGATGATTTCTGGATACTTCATGTACATCGACCACACATCTGCGTAGGACACGGGTTGTTTGACCGCTTTTTTTACGGTGCGGATGGCTTTTATTAAGGCTTCTGGAGGTAAATCACCTCGCAGTAAGACTTCATTACCCACGATTACACGTTTAATTACATCTGGATTAGCATTGGCTGAGCGGATTAATTCGTTTATTTCCACTTGATTGCCTTTCTCAATACCGCCTAGCCAAGCACCTTGAATCATGGTTAAGCCATGTTTTCTGGCGAGTGCTGGAATAGTGGGCATTGTGCCTTCGGCGCTGGCGTAGGTACGGATGGAAAAAGTTTTGTTACTTAATAACTGTAAGTCATCCGATATTTGCTGTTCAGAGGGAAAAATTTCTGTCATTGGGCTTTGACCCTCATGAAATGGCGCGTATGACAAGCTATTGAGTTTGCCTTGCGGAACGTCTGCACCAACTTCTTGGGGTAAATTGCTGATATAGCCGAATAGAAAAGTGAGTAATAACAGTGTTATGGCTGTAGAAATAAGTTTCATGGGCAACAAACCAGGGGGAGTGAAAAGTTAACGCAGCACGCGTATTTCAGTCAGGTGGTGGTATAAAAAAACCGTCGTAATGCACTGAAGGCAATACGGCGGTTTTATACGGCAGTTCTTTAACGCTTGTTATGAGCGTTTAGTTTTTGCTTTTATCAACAATTTGGTTGGCTTTAATCCACGGCATCATGCTGCGTAATTGTGCGCCGACAATTTCAATTGGATGCTCAGCATTTAAGCGACGTTTGGCGGTCATTTCAGGATAATTGGTTGCACCTTCTAAAATGAATTTTTTAGCGTATTCACCATTTCTGATATTTTTTAATGCATCACGCATCGCTTGACGACTTTCATCATTGATGACTTTAGGGCCTGTGACATATTCGCCGTATTCTGCATTATTTGAAATAGAATAATTCATGTTAGCGATACCGCCTTCGTACATCAGGTCAACAATAAGTTTTAGTTCATGTAAACATTCAAAATACGCCATTTCTGGTGCGTAGCCAGCTTCAACTAAGGTTTCAAACCCTGCTTTGACTAATTCAACAGCGCCGCCACATAATACGGCTTGTTCGCCAAATAAGTCTGTTTCTGCTTCATCGCGGAAGGTGGTTTCAATAATGCCAGAACGACCGCCACCAATTGCTGAGGCATAGGCTAAGCAAAGTGCTTTAGCGGTGCCTGAAGCATCTTGTTGAATAGCGATTAAATCAGGTACGCCGCCACCACGCACAAATTCGGAGCGAACTGTATGACCAGGAGCTTTAGGGGCAATCATGATGACGTCTAAATCTAAACGGGGCACAATTTGATTAAATAAAATTGAGAAGCCATGGGCAAACGCTAGCGCTGCACCTTGTTTAATATTGGGTTGAATTTCAGTTTTGTATAGTTCTGCTTGAAATTCATCAGGAGTTAAAATCATGACGATATCTGCATCAGCAACAGCTTGGGCAACGTCTTTCACTGCTAAGCCAGCTGCTTGTGCTTTTGCAACAGATGTTGAGCCGGCGCGTAAACCTACGACAACGTCAACGCCAGAATCTTTAAGATTAAGGGCGTGTGCATGACCTTGTGAACCATAGCCAATGATGGCTACTTTTTTGGCTTTAATAATTGCTAAATCAGCATCTTTATCATAATAAATGTGCATAGTATTTCCTTTTTTTGTGTTTTTAAAGTGTAAGTTTAGGGTAGTTAAGTGCGCTGAATTGTTTGACCAAGCGTTTATAAGCGTAAACCGTGTTCGCCACGAGAAATGCCTGTTGGACCAGAGCGCACTACTTCAATGATGGTGTCTGGCTCTACTGCGGCAATAAACGTATCAAGTTTTTCAGAGGGACCTGTTACTTCAATAACATATGAGTTTGCTGTGACATCAAGAATTTTACCACCAAAAATTTCAGCTAAACTTCTGATTTCAGCGCGTGTGTGGGCTGTGGTTTTAATTTTTACCATCATTAATTCGCGTTCAATATGATTTACTTCAACTAAATCAGTTAATTTAACGACATCAATGAGTTTATTTAATTGTTTGGTGATTTGTTCAATAACGTCTTCGCTGCCACGTGTTACAAGGGTAATTCTTGATAAACTGGGGTCTTCTGTAACGGCCACGGCTAAGGATTCAATGTTATAACCGCGTGCAGAAAATAAACCCGCCACCCGTGAAAGTGCGCCCGCTTCGTTTTCAATTAAAATTGAAATTATGTGTCGCATTATGCTAACTCCCTTTCATTTGATGAATCTAAGGCCACGCGCAATTTCATATCATGATGACCTTTACCTGCTTCAATCATGGGGTACACATTTTCAGTGCGATCAGTAATGATATCTATAAAGACGGTGCGATCAGTCAGAGCAAAGGCTTTTTCTAACGTGCCTCGGACATCTTCTGGTTTTTCAACGCGCATCCCTACATGACCATAAGCTTCAGCTAATTGGACAAATTCAGGAATGGTGTCCATATAAGAATGTGAGTAGCGGCTTTCGTAGGTGAATTCTTGCCATTGTCTGACCATGCCCATATAGCGATTATTTAAGTTAATAATTTTAATGGGCGTTTTGTATTGCAAGGCAGTGGATAATTCTTGAATACACATTTGAATACTGGCTTCACCAGTAATGCAGGCAACTTGTGCATCAGGAAAAGCTAATTTAACACCAATAGCGGCGGGTAAGCCAAAGCCCATCGTGCCTAAGCCGCCCGAGTTAATCCAGCGACGCGGTTGATCAAAGGGGTAATATTGCGCTGCCCACATTTGGTGTTGACCAACATCAGAGGTGACATAGGCATCCCCTTTAGTGACTTCATAGACTTGTTCAATCACGTATTGTGGCTTAATTAATAGGCTTTCACGATCATACTCTAAGCATTTAATGCTGCGCCATTGGTCGATTTGCTCCCACCATTCTGCTAGTGCAGTGGTATTGCGACTGAGCGTGCTGCTGTTAATCATTTCAATCATGTGCAGTAAAACAGTGTTCACTTGCCCTAAGATAGGAATGTTAACTTTAACGGTTTTTGAAATAGAGGCGGGATCAATATCAATGTGGATAATTTTCGCGTGAGGGCAAAATAAATCTAATTTACCTGTAACGCGGTCATCAAATCGCGCACCAATGGCAATAATGACATCACTTTCATGCATTGCCATATTGGCTTCAAAAGTGCCGTGCATACCAAGCATACCAATGAATTGAGGGTCAGTGGCAGGATAGGCACCTAAGCCCATTAGTGTATTGGTGACGGGAAAACCTAGTAGCCGTGAGAAAGCAGTTAATTCGTGACTGGCATTACCTAATACGACACCGCCACCTGAATAAATAACTGGTTTTTTAGCGCATAATAATAAGTCAACAGCTTTTTTAATTTGTTCGTGATCCGTCTCAATATCAGGATGATAAGAACGCATGGAGACGTGCTCTGGATAGTGATAGGGCACTTTAATTTTAGGGTCAGTGATGTCTTTAGGAATATCAACAACAACTGGGCCAGGTCTGCCTGTTGTGGCAACATAAAACGCTTTTTTTAACGTTTCAGCGAGTTTGTTAACATCTTTTACTAAAAAATTATGTTTAACACACGGACGGCTAATGCCCACCATATCCACTTCTTGAAACGCATCGCTGCCAATCACGGGTAATGAGACTTGTCCAGAAATAACCACTAAAGGAATGGAGTCCATATAAGCCGTGGCGATGCCAGTAATGGCATTGGTTGCCCCCGGCCCTGAGGTGACTAACACCACACCCGGTTTGCCGGTCGCACGAGCATAACCATCCGCAGCATGCGTCGCACCTTGCTCATGTCTGACAAGAATATGTTTTATGTCGTCTTGCTGAAAAAGAGCATCATATAAATGCAATACGGCACCACCTGGGTAACCAAAGATATACTCAACGCCTTCGTCTTTAAGACTTTGTACGAGAATTTGTCCACCGCTTAAGTCCACATTCACCTCGATATTTATTTTTTAATATTGTTCGATGTTAGCTAGGCTTAGTCATCGAATTCACTGAGTTTGTGTAACGTGTTGTCATTATCTGTTGAGATAGATGAACCACAGGATTACCTTGTTTTGCTTTAAAATGCCTGCTAAATAGTGGGTGTTAATCAAGCTTAAGTAAACATGACTAACATCTTATTGCTTAACAATTTACTCATTATTCTACTAGGTTATGGGTAAAATTGTAATGACATGGCGTTTACCCACGAATGAAAACTACAGCAGTTAAGTATTTGTTATTAACATGCGTGCCAAGATTTAGTTAACTTAAGCAGTACAAGGGGAGGTGATTTTAAAGGATTATTTAGCAAATTCATTACATTATTTTATCTTTTAGGCATTCTTACTATGAAAAAAATTGAACTTCTCTCACCAGCAGGGACGATAAAAAACATGCGTTATGCTTTTGCTTATGGTGCTGATGCCGTGTATGCAGGCTTGCCTAGATACAGTTTACGCGTTCGTAACAATGATTTTTTGGCAGACAATTTGGCCATAGGCATTAAAGAAGCACATCAACAGGGTAAAAAATTCTTTTTGGCCGCTAATGTTATTCCTCATAACAGCAAAGTAAAAACCTTTTTAAACGATTTAGCACCGATTATTGCCATGCAGCCTGATGCCTTAATCATGGCTGATCCAGGCTTAATTATGATGACCAAAGAGGCATGGCCAGAGACCATTATTCATTTGTCGGTGCAAGCCAATACCGTTAATTATGCGGCAGTGAAGTTTTGGAAAAAGCTTGGAGTAGATCGGGTTATTTTATCTAGGGAGTTATCGTTAGGTGAAATTGAAGAGATTCGTCAACGCTGTCCAGATATGGAGTTAGAGGTCTTTGTACATGGCGCTTTATGTATTGCGTATTCAGGACGTTGTTTATTGTCAGGATATTTTAACCATCGTGATCCAAATCAAGGCACCTGTACAAATTCTTGTCGCTGGAAATACAGCACACACTCCGCCACTGAAAATGCCGAAGGTGAGGTGGTGAGAGTGGATTCATCGGCAGTATTGCCCATGAGTGCCTTAAACCATGCGGAGTGTGGTGGTGCAGAACGGCATCCGTTAGCCGATCAGCTTTATTTTTTAGAAGAAGAGGGGCGGCCAGGTGAGTATTTGCCCGTGATGGAAGATGAACATGGCACGTACATTATGAATTCAAAAGATTTGCGTGCTATCGAGCATGTCCAGCGTTTAGTGGCGATGGGCATTGATAGTTTAAAAATTGAAGGGCGCACAAAATCTCATTATTACGTCGCAAGAACGGCGCAAGCGTATCGACAAGCAATTGATGATGCTGTTGCAGGGCGTGCTTTTCAGCCCGAATGGTTGGGCGTTTTAGAGAACTTAGCTAGTCGTGGTTATACCGATGGCTTTTATCAACGACACCATACGCATGAGCAACAAAATTATGTATCGGGATATTCACAAAGCCATCAGCAGCAGTTTTGTGGAGAAATTAAACATTATGATCACCACACGGGAATGGCGTTTATCGACGTTAAAAATAAGTTCGCAGTGGGCGATCGTGTAGAGCTAATTTTGCCTTCAGGGAATCATGATATTACCGTGACTGCAATGCAAGACAAGCATGGCAACGCATTGCAAGAAGCGCTAGGGGGCGGTTATGAGGTAACCATTCCTTTGCCAGCAATTGCCGCAGATTTTGGATTATTGGCGCGGTATTTATAGTTAGTTAGTGATTGCTGGAGGGGTGTGACGAAGAAGCCCTGCGCCAATGATAAGGCTAAAAGTGTAAGCGTTCACTCGCTTGGCTATGTAAGCGAGTGAACTTAACGTGCTTAGGTTGAGTGGTTAAAACTCTTCCCATTCGTCGATGTCATCGTTGCTGATGACAGGTTTTGGCGCAGCGGCAGTTTTGCCTTTGTAGGTTTCAATTTTAATGGGTGCTGCGGGTTTGCTGGAGGCTTCATTACCAAGCGTAGTCGCGACATGGGTTTGACGGCCATCTACTTTAAATTGATTGACGGTCATCAATAAGCTGTGAACTTGGTCTTCTAGTGATTCAGCCGAGGCCGCTGCTTCTTCAACCAAGGCAGCATTTTGTTGTGTGGCATCATCCATTTGCCCAATAGCTTGATTAACTTGTTGAATGCCAGAGGTTTGTTCAATTGAGGCTTCAGCAATTTCATTCATAATCACCGTGACGCGATGAATAGAGCTGACGATTTCTTCCATAGTATGGCCTGCTTGAAGCACTAATTTACTGCCGTCTTCAACTTTTTCTACAGAATCCCCAATTAATTTTTTAATTTCTCCTGCCGCAGCGGCGGCACGTTGTGCCAAATTACGTACTTCACTTGCTACCACCGCAAAGCCACGCCCTTGTTCGCCTGCGCGCGCAGCTTCTACTGCGGCGTTTAAGGCAAGAATATTGGTTTGGAAGGCGATGCTGTCAATTACTGAAATAATGGCAACAATTTTATTTGAAGAAGTGTTGATAGATTCCATGGTGGTGACGACTTTACTCACAACATTAACGCCTTTATCGGCAATTGCAGCAGCATTTCTTGCTAGTTCGTCGGCTTGTTTAGCGTTTTGGGTGTTGGCTTGTACGGTTGAGGTTAGCTCTTCCATGCTCGCTGCGGTTTCTTCAAGGCTGGCAGCTTGCTCTTCGGTGCGATGCGACAAATCGTTATTTCCTGAGGCAATTTCTTTTGCCGCTGTATTTATGGTTTCTGTGGCTTCTTTAATTTCCAGCAATAAGCTTTTTAAATGCTCATTAGTGGAATTGATGCCTTCGATAACTTCACCAAAAATACCTGGGTATTTTTTGTCGATAGATTGATTTAGATCACCTTTAGCCATTGCGTTGGTGACGTGTAAGATATCACTAAAGCCTGCTTCGCTGGTGCTAAGTAACAAGTTAAAGTCATCAAAAATTTCTTTATACATGTAGCTAAATTTTGAGGTGTTAACACGTTTTGAGAAATCACCTTTTACACCTGCTTCTGTTAATATTTTTATTTCTATGCTGACATTGTGTAAATTATTTTTAATTTCGTCGATGACATGTGTGATTTTAGCTTGATCGCCAGGAAAACGTTTGACGTCGTAGCTGAAATCTCCTTGGGCATATTGGGAAATCACTTTTACAATTTCCAATTTTACGTCAGTATTATATTTGACGAGGGCGTTTAGATTTTGTGCCATGCGTTTGTAATCACCAGAAAATTGTTGGTAATTAAATTCTTCATTGATGGCGCCATGCAAATGTTTTGTTGAGACATTTTCGATGTCGTCAATGAAGTCATTGATTGAATCTTGAATGCATTTTATAGCGTACAAAAGACTGCTGTGGTCGTTATCGTCGAGCTCAATGGTGTTGTTAAAATTGCCTTGGGCGATTTCTTTGGCAAGTTTATTAATTAATAGGGGATCAACACCTAGTTGTTTGTGGAAAAGACGCATTAAGCTATAAATAATGCTAGAGCTAAGCAGTGTTAACGCGATAGACACAAAAAGAATCAGGCTGAAAGATGCTTGATTGTCTGTGAAAAGCGTGTTGGTTTGCATAACTAATTTATGCGTTGCTAGGTCTTGTTTAAGTTTTTTTGTGCTGCCGGCGAGCTTATTTACCTCAGCATCAAATGTTAATTTTGCAAGATTGCCCGCTTCAATATTTTGATTGAGGTAGATGGCTGTCATTTCTTTGCCTTGTGCAAAGATTTTATCAAAATCATCGTTAATTTGTTGTAAGCGCTCTTTTTGGTCGACGCTGATGGCGGTAGATTCGGCTAATTTAGCTATGGACTGCTTGAAATTATTAGCGACTTCTTCGGCATCTTGGTAGCTTTTTAGTTGATGCGTTGCGGCGACATCAGCAAAAAATTGTTGAGCTTTAACTAGGTCAACAAGTAACTCGTCTGAGCTTAAGACTAAAGGGATGATTGAATTATTTAGCGCAGTCGTAGCTTGATTGGCTTGATAAAATTGATTAAGACTCACTCCAGAGGCAGCTAAGAGCATTAAGAGGAGGCTTAAAAAACCTAGCAGCATGCTAGTTTTAAAACTTACAAAAATATTTTTAAACATAGGAAAACAGCCCGGGTTTGTGTTTACAATAAATTAAGATGAAAAGGTGGCGTATCACGGCATAGTAAAGAAAAAAGAGACTTATCTCGGTTGATTTTATTTAGCTATGTTCACAATTTTTTACATTTGTGCTAAAAAAATACTGGATAATCAACAGGTTTTTTTACGTTTAATGGGTAAATTCCTTGTATAAGTTATCCTTAGGTTTAGTTAATGACTTTTTACATTGTTACACGCCGACGGTTTATGCGTGTTCTGTAGGTAAATACACTACACTAAAAAAATGACAAAAAAACGAAGCTCACACAAAGTTTAGCATTATTTAACATTGCTACCAATAATGTGCTTTTTTGGTAAAGTGCTTAGTGTTGTGTGGTATGCACAGACAATGCGGGCGAATTGAAGGGGGGGTAAATTATTGCCGTCACTCTTTGAATGTTATTAATACGTTTAAAAAGTTAGGAGCCTTTCTATGCAAAGCTATGAGCACATCTTACTTGCTGTTGATTATTCACAGGAATCGTCGAGTCTTATTGAAAAAGCTCAGGTTATGGTGGAGCGTTTTCAAGCAAAGCTGAGTGTCATTCATGTTATTGATGCTATTCCTATGCCTGATACCAGTTATGGTACAGTCATTGACGTGAATCAGGAGGTGGACGATCCGTTGTTGGCGGCCGAGCAGATGAAATTTAAGGAGTTGTGTCAGCAATTGCAGATTAATCCTGCTGAGCAATGGTTAGTGTGGGGAATTCCAGCCACTGAAATTATTAATGTAGCTAAGCACGTGCAGGCAGATGTTGTGCTTATTGGTTATCGGCATCATCATGGTTTAGCCGCATTGTTTGGTAATAACGCTGCGGAGGTTATGCGGCACGTCCAATGTGATGTTTGGACAGTAACGTTGCGTTAATCTTGGTTGCCAGCATTGCTTAATGGGTGGACATTAGTCCGTCTAACGTTAGTGTGCAACTGGGCGCGAACGTTTCCATAAAAAATTTAACTTCATCAAGGTCAGAGTCAGCAATTATTTTTGCTAAATGTTGCGCAGCCAGTTCAAACTCCAAGTTACCTGCTTTTAATTCGGCTTGGCACTTAAGAAAGGCGGAGATTTTATCTGCGGCTTTAATCAGTTGTTTATCTGCTTCAGGTAACGCATCCTGAAAAATAAAGGCTTTAAAATCAATTTTTAAAGCCTCAGGAAGTAGGTTTAATAATTCAGCTTGCGCCTGTTGTTCAATCTTTTTGTACGCCTTGTGGATAGCATGTGAATGGTATTTAATGGGGGTAGGTAAATCGCCGGTGATCACTTCGGTGATGTCATGATATAACGCCGCAACGGCAATCGCATTGGCATCGAGTGTGCCATTAAAATACCGATTTTTAATGAGCGCTAAGGTATGCGCAATCACCGCGACTTCCCAGCTATGTTCCATCACATTTTCTTCAAGTGCGTTACGTTTTAAGCCCCAGCGTTTAATCCATCTTAGGCGTGTTAAATATGCATAAAAACTGCTGATCATCGGTTTTTGCGTGTGAGTGATTGTCATGATTGTCGTAACCGTATCCATGTATGAGCCTGTCTGAAGGGCTTTATTTTGGTAGCCTTTATTTTTAATTTAAAACACTATAAGTCATTATGCAAATTCAGTGGTATCCCGGGCACATGCACAAAGCCAGTAAAGAAATTAAAGAGATTATGCCGCAGATTGATCTCATTATTGAAGTATTGGATGCACGTATTCCGTTTAGTAGTCAAAACCCTATGCTAGCTGCTTTGCGAGGCACTACGCCGTGTATTAAGTTACTTAATAAAAGCGATCTTGCTGATCCCGAACAAACGCTGCTGTGGCAACACTTTTTAGAGCAAGAGCAGGGCGTAAAAACCATGACTTCGACGATCGAGGGGACTGATAAAATAAGACAATTACCTGCATTATGTCATAGGTTGCTGCCCGCGAAAGAAGCAGGGGACAGGTTATTACATGCATTGATAATGGGCATTCCCAATGTGGGTAAGTCAACGCTGATTAATATTTTAGCGAACCGAACCATCGCTAAAACAGGTAATGAACCAGCGATAACTAAAATGCTACAACGCATTGACATAGGTAACAATATCATCTTAATGGATTCGCCTGGCATGTTGTGGCCAAATCTTGAAAATAAAAATACTGGATATCGTTTAGCCGTGACAGGAGCAATTAAAGATACGGCTATTCAGCATGATGATGTCGCCTTTTTTGCGATTGAATATTTATTAAGCCATTATCCGCAGCAGTTACAGACACGGTATCAATTGCCCGAAGTTCCAGACTCAGAGCAGAGCTTTATTAGTCAGGTTGGACGTAAGCGTGGTTGCTTGATTGCCGGTGGGAAGGTCGATCAAGACAAGGTTGCTAAGCTGGTGTTGGCAGAATTACGCGCCGGCATGCTGGGTAAAATCACCTTAGAATCACCCGAAATGATGATGCAAGAATTAGCTGAATTAGCAATTATTCGGGTTGAAAAAGAGGCGCAAAAAAAACTGCGTAAACAACGCTGGAAAGCGGCGCGTTAACACTGAGCGCTGTGCTTTTTTGCAGTAAAAAAATTAAGATAGAAAAATGTTAATGACCAAAACAGCAGAATTTCGTAGAATTTACGGTAATTGATTTGGATATTTTGTTTATTTAACGGGGTGTGTCTTTAAAGGTGCATCCCGTTTTGCTTATTATGAGGTAACGCGTTTGACTAAGTCTGCTTTATTAGTGTTAGAAGAAGGTACTGTTTTTAAAGGCGTATCAATTGGTGCAGAGGGTTGTTCTGTGGGTGAGGTGGTGTTTAATACCGCGCTGACAGGGTATCAAGAAATTTTAAGTGACCCTTCTTATGCTCGGCAAATTATTACCCTGACCTATCCACACATTGGTAATGTGGGAACAACTGAGGAAGATAATGAGTCGGCCGGTGTTTTTGCCAGTGGCTTAGTCATTCGAGACCTACCGCTACTGGCCAGCAATTGGCGCAGTCAGCAGTCTTTGTCTGAGTATTTACAGGCACATAAGGTTGTTGCCATCGCCGACATTGATACCCGTAAATTAACCCGTTTATTGCGTGACAAAGGTGCGCAACGTGGCTGTATTCTCACGGGAGATAATGCTGATAAAGCGCAGGCAATGGCTGCAATTGCTGAATTTTCTGGTTTAAAAGGCTTGGATTTAGCCAAAGAAGTCACCGTTGCTGAAGCGTATCAATGGACAGAAAATACATGGACACTTGAGCAGGGCTATCGACAAGGAGAGCAGCTAACAAGGCATGTGGTGGCCTATGATTTTGGTGTTAAACGTACTATTTTGCGTTTATTGGTTAATCGAGGTTGTCGTGTTACGGTTGTTCCTGCAACAACCTCCGCAGAGGCAGTCTTAGCAATGCAGCCAGATGGCGTATTTTTATCCAATGGCCCAGGCGATCCCGAGCCATGCACTTATGCCATTGCAGCAATCACCACCTTGTTAGCTAACAAAATACCACTTTTTGGCATTTGTCTGGGTCATCAATTATTGGCCTTAGCCAGTGGCGCAAGCACTGAAAAAATGAAGTTTGGTCATCATGGTGCAAATCATCCCGTGCAAAATTTGGCCACAGGTAGGGTGATGATAAGCAGTCAAAATCATGGCTTTGCCGTTAAGGAAAGCAGTTTGCCAGTAAATTTAATCGCTACGCACCGATCATTATTTGATGGTAGCTTACAAGGCATAAAGCGCACGGATTGCCCTGCGTTTAGTTTTCAAGGGCACCCAGAAGCCAGTCCAGGCCCGCATGATGTGGAAAGTTTGTTTGATGAATTTATGGCGTTAATGCAGTCTTAACTGCGCCTCTGCGTGGTGAGTGGTGTAGCAAGTTAAGCTAGCTTGGCGCTAATAATCAGCACCACTTAATAACGTAAATGCCTTAAACTCTCTCTTCATTAACGTTTAATTTAACATTTAATCCATACCTATTCTTCAAGATGCCCAAAAGAACCGACATAAAATCCATTTTGTTACTTGGTGCAGGCCCTATTGTTATTGGTCAGGCCTGTGAATTTGATTATTCTGGCACGCAAGCATGTAAAGCGCTGCGCGAAGAAGGTTATCGTGTCATTTTAGTAAATTCCAATCCAGCGACGATCATGACAGATCCTGATATGGCGGATGCTGTATACATTGAACCGATTGATTGGCAAACCGTCGAAAAAATTATAGCCAAAGAACGGCCTGATGCAATTTTGCCAACTATGGGCGGACAAACCGCTTTAAATTGTGCATTAGCTCTTGATAAGCATGGTGTGTTGGAAAAATACAACGTCGAAATGATTGGTGCTACAAAAGAGGCTATTAATAAAGCCGAAGATCGACAATTGTTTAATGAAGCCATGACTAAAATTGGCTACGAAGTGGCTAAGTCAAACATTGCCCATTCTTTAGAAGAAGCGTTAGCGGCACAAAAAGAGGTCGGTTATCCTACAGTCATCCGTCCGTCGTTTACTATGGGTGGCAGTGGCGGCGGAATTGCCTATAACAAACAAGAGTTTCTGGAAATTTGTGAGCGCGGTTTAGAGCTATCACCCACCAACGAATTACTGATTGAAGAATCTGTATTAGGGTGGAAAGAATATGAAATGGAAGTTGTTCGTGATTCAAAAGACAATTGCATTATCGTTTGCTCCATAGAAAACTTTGATCCCATGGGCGTTCATACGGGCGATTCAATCACCGTTGCGCCAGCGCAAACCTTATCTGATAAAGAATATCAACTGTTGCGTAATGTCTCAGTGGCGGTGTTGCGTGAAATTGGTGTGGATACAGGGGGCTCAAATGTACAAGTTGCCATCAATCCCGTTGATGGTCGCATGATTGTGATTGAAATGAATCCACGCGTCTCGCGCTCCTCAGCGTTGGCCTCCAAAGCAACAGGCTTTCCCATTGCAAAAATTGCGGCAAAATTAGCCGTGGGCTTTACCTTGGATGAGCTTAAAAATGAAATAACCAAGGGCGCAACACCCGCCTCTTTTGAACCAAGTATTGATTATGTGGTCACTAAAATACCGCGCTTTACTTTTGAGAAATTCCCCCAAGCCGATGATCGACTTACCACACAAATGAAGTCTGTGGGTGAAGTGATGGCAATTGGACGAACCTTTCAAGAATCGTTACAAAAAGCGTTGCGCGGCTTAGAAATTGGTATTAATGGCTTAGATGAAATCATTACTGTTGGTGATGATTATGCTCTCGAACGAATTAAGCGAGAAATGCTGCATCCTGGACCAGACCGTTTACGCTATGTGGCCGATGCGTTTCGTAGTGGCATGGCGTTATCAGAAATTCATGATATAAGTAAAATTGACCCTTGGTTTTTAGCACAGCTTGACGATTTAATTAAAGCAGAAGCGACGTTAGCAACAAAAACTTTGTCTACTTTAGCTGCCGAAGAGATGTATCAGTTAAAACGCAAAGGTTTTTCTGATTTACGTATGGCGACCTTATTAGGGGCGTCGGAATCAGACGTGCGTCATACCCGACATAAGCTGGGCATCCGTCCCGTGTATAAACGAATAGATTCGTGTGCGGCTGAATTTTCCTCAGATACTGCGTATTTGTATTCCACGTATGAAGAAGAATGTGAAGCACGCGTTACCGATAAAGAAAAAATTATTATTTTAGGGGGCGGACCTAATCGCATTGGGCAAGGTATTGAGTTTGATTATTGTTGTGTTCATGCCGCCTTAGCCTTACGCGAAGATGGTTATGAAACAATCATGATTAATTGTAATCCTGAAACTGTTTCAACGGATTTTGATACTTCAGATCGTTTATATTTTGAATCGCTAACGCTTGAAGATGTCTTAGAAATTGTGCATTTAGAAAAACCTAAAGGCGTGATTGTGCAGTTTGGTGGACAAACTCCGTTAAAATTAGCACGGGCTCTTGAAGCTGCGGGCGTGCCAATTATCGGCACCTCACCAGATTCTATTGATTTAGCAGAAGATCGCGAGCGGTTTCAAAAATTACTCGAACGTTTGAATTTACAACAGCCGCCCAATGCTACGGCACGTTCCTTAGAGCAAGCATTATTAGCCGCCAATGATTTGGGGTATCCGTTGGTGGTGCGCCCGTCTTATGTTTTGGGTGGGCGGGCAATGGAAATAGTGTTTAATGAAGAGGGTTTGCAACGCTACATGAAAGAAGCAGTCAGTGTTTCACATGATTCACCGGTGTTATTAGATCGCTTTTTAGATGACGCTGTAGAAATGGATGTGGATGCGATTTACGATGGCGAGCAGTTACTCATTGGTGGCTTAATGGAGCATATAGAGCAAGCTGGCGTGCATTCAGGTGATTCTGCATGTTCATTGCCGCCGTATGAATTAGCGCCACATTTACAAAATAAGTTGCGTGAACAAGTGGCAAGCATGGCGGCAGCTTTAGGAGTAAAAGGCTTAATGAATACGCAGTTTGCGATTCAAGGAGAATCAATTTTTGTCTTAGAAGTGAATCCTCGCGCCTCAAGAACGGCACCTTTTGTATCTAAAGCAACAGGTTATCCATTAGCAAAAATTGCAGCCCGAGTGATGGTGGGGCAGTCGTTGGCGTCTCAAGGAATAACTGAAGAACGCATCCCTAATTATTTTTCAGTAAAAGAAGCGGTCTTCCCTTTTGTAAAATTTCCAGGTGTTGACCCTTTGCTTGGCCCTGAGATGAAATCTACGGGCGAGGTAATGGGGGTAGGCAAAACCTTTGGTGAAGCCTTTGCTAAAGCACAACGTGCTGCAGGAGTAAATTTAAATGATAGCGGTAAAGTATTAATTAGTATCCGTGATGCAGATAAAGCAAAAGTGCCAGAAATTGCCAATATGTTAGTCGCTAAAAAATATGAAATTGTCGCAACGGGTGGCACGGCACGTTATCTGAAAGCCGCCGGTATTCCATGTGAAGTCATTTATAAGGTCAATGAAGGGCGTCCCAACACCGTGGATATGATAAAAAATGGACAAATTCAGTTAATTATTAATACCACTGAAGGTAAAAAAGCTATTTCAGATTCATTTACTATGCGCCGAGAAGCATTACAGCATCGCGTCCCTTATTACACCACTATGGCGGGTGCAAAAGCGGCCTGTTATGCGCTGGGCGAGCTGGACGCTGGAGATGTGGTGTGTTTACAAGATTTACATAAAAATTTATGCTGTTAGGAAAGAATAAAATTAGGAGTCGTTAACATGAGTAAAGTACCTCTTACAATCAAAGGCGCGGAAAAATTACGTGCAGAATTAGAAGAATTAAAATCAGTGGTTCGGCCCCGCATTATTGCCTCTATTGCAACGGCACGGGCACATGGTGATTTAAAAGAAAACGCTGAATACCATGCGGCTAGAGAACAACAAAGTTTTGCAGAAGGACGTATCGCCGAAATAGAAGGTAAGCTTTCCAATGCGCAAATCATTGATGTAACTAAATTAGATGCGAATGGTAAGGTGGTATTTGGGTCAACTGTAGAAATTGAAGATTTAAATTCTGAAAAACGTGTTGTTTATCAAATTGTGGGTGAAGATGAGGCAAATATTAAAGAAGGTCGTATTTCGATCGGTTCACCGATTGCTAGAGCACTTATTGGCAAAGAAATAGAAGATGTGGTGACGGTTAAAGCGCCAGCAGGAAAAATTGAATACGAAATTATTTCAATTAGCTATATCTAAACTACGCAAGGATGTGTGAACAACACACACACACATCCTTTTTTAGCAAGGGATTATTTCTTGAGGTTGATGCGGTAAATCACAATAATCTGACCAATGGCTTGAATTAATTCTGCGCCCGTGGTCTGACAAATTTTGGCACTGATGCTTACTCTCTCTTCGCGCTCTGCCCGAATTTTGATTTTAATTAGCTCATGGGTATCCAGAGCAATGTCAATTTCAGCTAAGACAGCTTCCGTTAATCCCGCTTGGCCAACAATCACCACGGGTTTTAAAGTGTGAGCCTCGGCTTTACACTTTTTCCTTTCTATAACATTCACGTGTTTTTCCTTACGATTAAATAATTATTACTATACAACAGATTATGGCTAGAAGTAAAAGCAGCAATCGTTGGATGCAAGAGCATTTTGATGATGAATATGTCCGTATGGCGCAAGCTAAAGGGTACCGATCGCGTGCGGTGTTTAAGTTAAGTGAAATTCAGGAAAAAGATCATCTCATTAAGCCCGGGATGAATATCATCGATTTAGGTGCAGCACCAGGTGGCTGGTCGCAATTCGCAAGTCAGTTCATCGCAAAAAAAGATAAGCTCATCGCCTTGGATATTTTGCCTATGGAGCCTTTAGAAGGCGTTGAATTTATTCAAGGTGATTTTACTGAAGAGACTGTTTTACAACAATTATATGATGTATTGGCGAATGCACCCGTTAATTTAGTGATGTCAGATATGGCACCTAACATGAGTGGCAATAAAGGCATTGATCAACCACGCTCAATTTTTCTGGGTGAGTTGGCTTTGGATACGGCCAAAACTGTGTTAGCAAAAGAAGGTTGTTTTTTGGTGAAATTATTTCAAGGCGAAGGCTTCGAAGCATTTCATCGCGAGGTGCAAAGCACTTTCTCAAAAGTCGTGATTAGAAAGCCTAAGGCTTCACGTCCCAGAAGTAACGAAGTTTATATTTTAGCTAAAGGCTTTAAATAATTTTTGCAGACCTTATATTTAACTACTGATCGTCTAATGATGACCTTCAGGAAAATTAACGCCTGATAGGAATCTATCAGATTTAAAATGAACCGTACCAGCCTAGGGGTGAGTACTTTGAACGATATGATAAAGAACGTAGTCTTATGGGTTGTCATTGCTGTGGTATTGATGTCCCTGTTTAATAATTTTGGACCACAAAGCGATAAAAGCGATACTGCACTTTCATATTCCCAATTTATTGATTCTGTAAAAGCAGGTCAAGTTCAACAAGTTGTCATTGATGAGCACATCATCAAAGGTAAATTGCAAGGTGGGCAGGTGTTTAAAACCTATGCACCAAACGATAATCATTTAGTTGACGATTTATTGGGAAATAATGTTGAGATTAAAGCTGTGCCGCCAGAACAGCCCTCGTTATTAATGCAATTATTGGTGTCATTTGGCCCGATGCTGTTATTGATTGCGGTGTGGGTGTTTTTTATGCGACAAATGCAAGGCGGTGCCGGTGGGCGTGGCGCAATGAGCTTTGGTAAAAGTAAAGCAAGAATGCTTGAAGAAGATCAAATTAAAGTTACTTTTGCTGATGTAGCGGGCTGTGATGAAGCAAAAGAAGAAGTAGAAGAAATGGTCGATTTTTTAAAAGATCCAGCAAAATATCAACGCTTAGGTGGAAAAATTCCCCGTGGTGCGTTAATGATTGGCCCCCCAGGAACAGGTAAAACCTTGTTAGCTAGAGCCATTGCCGGCGAAGCTAAAGTCCCTTTTTTTACTATTTCAGGCTCTGATTTTGTAGAAATGTTTGTAGGTGTTGGCGCTTCACGGGTTCGTGATATGTTTGAGCAGGCAAAAAAACATGCTCCCTGTATTATTTTTATCGATGAAATAGATGCTGTGGGTCGCCAGCGTGGCGCAGGTTTAGGTGGTGGCAACGATGAACGTGAGCAAACATTAAATCAATTATTAGTAGAAATGGATGGTTTTGAAGGTAATGAAGGCATTATTGTCATTGCTGCAACCAATCGTCCAGATGTCTTAGATAAAGCCTTGTTGCGTCCAGGTCGTTTTGATCGTCAAGTCACTGTAGGATTACCTGACGTAAGAGGGCGCGAACAAATATTAAAAGTCCATATGACCAAAGTGCCAGCTGCCGACGATGTTGAAATTAAATACATTGCGCAAGGCACGCCAGGTTTTTCTGGGGCTGATTTAGCCAATTTAATTAACGAAGCGGCGTTGTTTGCTGCACGTACTAACAAGCGCGTAGTGAGTATGTTTGATCTTGAAAAAGCCAAAGATAAGCTAATCATGGGTGCAGAAAGGCACACCATGATTATTGGTGAAAAAGAGAAAAAAATGACCGCCTATCATGAAGCAGGGCATGCCATCGTAGGCTTGTTAACACCAGAACATGATCCAGTTTACAAAGTAAGTATCATGCCAAGAGGACGGGCGTTGGGCGTAACCATGTTTCTTCCAGAAAAAGATCAATACAGCGCCAGTAAACAAAAATTAGATAGCATGATTTCAAGTTTATATGGTGGTCGTATTGCTGAAGAGGTTATTTTTGGGTGGGAGCAAGTGAGTACTGGCGCGTCAAATGATATTGAGCGTGCCACAGAATTGGCCCGTAACATGGTGACCAAGTGGGGATTATCTCAACGTTTAGGGCCACTTTCTTACAGTGAAGAAGAGGGTGAGGTGTTTTTAGGACGTTCAGTCACACAACATAAATCCGTTGCAGAAGAAACCTCACATACCATCGATGAAGAAATTCGTTCCTTCATCGATCGTAATTACGAGCGAGCAGTTACGATTATTAAAGACAATATTGATATTTTGCATGCGATGGCAGAAGCCTTAATTAAATATGAAACCATTGATAAAGATCAAATTCACGATTTAATGGCAAGAAAGCCAGTGCGTTCTCCTAAAGATTGGGATGATATGCCTCCTCATGAAGGTAATGTGAAAGATGATCTTTTAACTAAAAAAGAGTCTGTTAAAGAAACCACTATTGGTAAAGCGGCGGAACAGATTTAAGCCTAATCCGTTAACGGAATCGCATTACTAATACAGATAGAAATAAAAATGACAAAAAAATATTTTGGTACGGACGGTATTCGAGGTGAGGTGGGAAAGCCACCCATCACGGCTGATTTTTTATTAAAATTAGGTTGGGCAGCAGGTAAAGTGTTTGCTAATGCAGGGCATGATTTCGTGTTAGTGGGTAAAGATACGCGCATTTCAGGCTATATGTTTGAGTCTGCCTTAGAGGCAGGCTTAACTGCGGCGGGTATTGATACCCGCTTGCTAGGCCCTATGCCAACACCAGGTATTGCGTATTTAACGCGAACCTTACGGGCACAAGCAGGAATTGTTATCAGTGCGTCGCATAATCCGTACTACGATAATGGCGTCAAATTTTTTTCAGTGGATGGCACAAAGTTAGCCGATGAAGTGGAGGAAAAAATTGAACACTTTTTAGACTCACCCATATCTACCGTATCTTCAGCAAAATTAGGCAAAGCAAAGCGTATTGCAGATGCTTCAGGACGTTACATTGAATACTGCAAAGCCAGTATTCCAACGCGATTAGATTTTGCGCATTTAAAAATCGTTGTGGATTGTGCCAATGGGGCAACTTATCACATAGCACCGCACGTTTTTAGTGAAATTGGTGCTGAGGTGATTGCCATGGGTGTCATGCCAGATGGTGTAAACATTAATGAGAATTGCGGCGCAACCAATACAGCTCAATTGGTTGCACGTGTTATTGCCGAACAGGCTGATCTAGGTATTGCCTTAGATGGTGATGGTGATCGTTTAATCATGGTCGATCATAAAGGCGAAGTTGTAGACGGTGATGAATTAATTTACATCATTGCTAAATCAAGGTTGTCAGAAGGAAAAATGCAAGGGCCTGTTATTGGCACACTAATGACTAATCTTGGTATGGAGCACGCGTTACGAACCTTAGGCATTGATTTACTAAGAGCCAATGTAGGTGATCGTTATGTTATGGAAATGCTCAACGAACATAATGGTATTTTGGGTGGTGAGAATTCAGGACATATTATTTGTCTTGATAAAACAACCACTGGAGACGGCATCATTGCCGCCTTACAAGTATTGGCAGAAATGCATTATTCAGGTAAAACGCTGCATGAATTAAAATCTGGCATGCAAAAATATCCGCAAGTGTTAATTAATATCAAAGTGCCTAAAAAAGTTAATCTTGATGAGTATCCTAGTTTACAGGAGGCCGTTAAGGCGGTTGAAAGTAAGCTTGCTAATAAAGGCCGAGTTTTACTAAGAAGCTCAGGGACTGAGCCGTTATTGCGCGTCATGGTGGAAGGAGAAAATAAAGACTTAGTACAAAGCTGTGCAGAACAATTAGCGAATGAAGTGCATATTGCAATAGGTGCTTGAACTCATGATTAATAGCCTATATCATTGTGCGTTTTACTGTATTAGGGGGAAATAATGCGTCAATCACTGGTCGTTGGAAATTGGAAAATGAACGGTACCTTAGCAACGAATAAATTGCTTGCTGAAGGTATTGTCGCGGGCTTGAATGCAAGCTCAGAAAGTGCAGCCTGCGCAGTTTGCGTCCCTTTTGTCTATCTGTCTAGTATTGGTGACATTGTTAAAGGCAGTCGTTTAGGCTTAGGCGCACAAAATATTGCAAATAAACCTTCAGGTGCGTTTACAGGTGAGGTTTCTGCAAGCATGTTAACCGAGTTTGGTTGTCAATATGCGCTTGTTGGACACTCTGAAAGACGAACTTACTACGGAGACACAAATCAAACTGTAGCTGAACGTTTTTGCCAAGCGCAAGAACAAGGTATTACGCCAATTTTATGTATTGGTGAAACCTTAGCGGAGCGCGAAAACAATCAGACTTTTGCTGTGATTGAGGAACAGCTTGATGTTGTTATTGACTTGGCAGGTATTCATGCCTTCAGTAATGCAGTCATTGCTTACGAACCTATTTGGGCGATTGGAACAGGAAAAACAGCGACAGATGAGCAAGCACAAGAAGTTCATCATCACATTCGTTCATACATCGCTGCTAAAGATCAAGCTATTGCTGATAAAATTCAAATTCTATACGGCGGCAGTGCAAAGCCTGATAATGCAAAAGGCTTATTTGCTATGCCAGACATCGATGGTGGTTTAATTGGTGGAGCCTCTTTAGATGCAGCGTCTTTTTTACAGATTTGTCATTCGATATAAATAGCACACACTTATATGTATCAATTAATTATAGTTATTCATGTCTTGATAGGCTTAGCCATTATTGGATTAATTATGATCCAACAAGGCAAAGGTGCTGACGCAGGCGCAACCTTTGGTGGCGGTGCGTCTGGATCAGTTTTTGGAGCCCAAGGTTCAGCTTCTTTTTTAACAAAAACAACGGCAACCTTAGCAGGTTTATTTTTTGCCACCAGCTTAGGGTTAACGGTTTATAACAGCCATCAGGTAAAGGCTGTGGATATTATGAGCTCAGTTCCTTCGGTAAGCAGTTCTGCTGTGGCGGTAGAAACCAAAAAAGAAGCAAGCTTGCCTTTAATCCCAGAAGTTGCCGAAACTGCGCCACTTGCGGCTGAAAATTCATCAACTCCAGTTGTTGAACTTAATGAAAACAAAGCTGAACAAACGCCACCAGCTGCCAGTATTGAAGCTACTGATAAGCAAGCTAAGCCAGTTGCGACAGTACCTGAAGTGGTAGAAAAAAAAGGTGCTAAATCAGCATCTCAAAAAGAGCTTACAAAAGAAACTAAAAAAGAGAAGCAATAAACTTAATGCCGATGTGGTGAAATTGGTAGACACGCCATCTTGAGGGGGTGGTGACGCAAGTCTTGCCGGTTCAAATCCGGCCATCGGTACCAAATAGTAGTTTAAAGAAGTGCAAAGAGATACCTAAACCCGCAAGCTGTATGGCTTAGCGGGTTTTTTATTGCTTAACGAAAAGCAACCAGATACAACCATATTCAACTAAAAGTGTGTCCTTATTCGTGTCCTTTGCTATAGTGATAAAAAAAAGGACACAATCGAGGACACGAAATGGCTAACAACATCAATAAAGACGCGGTTTACAGGGCAGCAAAGTCAAAAGAAAAAGATTACATGATAAATGACGGCGGCGGCCTGTATTTATTTGTTGGTAAAGGTGGCAGTAAATTATGGCGGTTTATGTATACCTTCGATAAAAACAGAAAGAAGCTGGCGTTAGGTATTTACCCTGGCATTACTTTAGAAGCAGCAAGGCGCAAGTCCGAAGAAGCGACAATCAGTATTAAAAAAGGGATTGACCCTGGCGAAATTAGAAGCGAAGAAAAAAAAGCCAAACAATTGGCAATTTCAAATATTGATCGGGTTAGTGAGGGCTTGCCAATACTAAACAGCTTTGCAGACTTGGCGCGTCAATGGCTGGAATCAATTGAACATTTAACAACACCACTCACACAAAAAAAGAAAACCTCAAGACTTGAAAGAATGGCGTTTCCTTTGTTGGGAGCCATTGCCATAAAAGAAATAAAATCATCTGATGTGTTGGCAACGCTAAAGCCCTTGATCGACAAAAAACAATTATCTACAGCTCACAGGCTACACGGTGAAATAAGTGCTATTTTTGCTTATGCCATTGTCCATGACTTTACCGACTACGACCCCGCCCAAGCTGTTATTAGACAGATCCCCGCACAAAAAATAAAACACAGAGCCGCCATAATAGACCCTAATCTAGTGGGGCAATTACTTAGAGACATAGGCAACTATCGAGGAACCTTTGTGGTTAAGTCAGCTTTCATGTTTTCACCATTGGTATTCCAACGCCCCGGAGAGATACGGCAATTATTATGGGAGGATATAGACCTAGAGGCGCGTGAATGGCGGCCTTACATATCAAAGACGGACTTTCACCACATCGTACCCTTATCAACGCAAGCCATAGCCATATTGGAGGAAATAAAACCCCTTACCTGTGGCGGTCAATACGTTTTTCCCTCAAGCCGGGGTAATGGCCGGCCAATGTCAGACAATACGATTAGATCGGCTTTACAGTCCCTTGGGTATGATTC
>QYQN01000104.1 GCA_007280895.1 Methylococcaceae bacterium | reverse complement strand
CTAGCCTGATCAAATAACTGCCCAAAAGCCATATGGCTTGGACAGACGGTTTCGCAGGCCCGGCATTGCAGGCAGTTATCCAGATGCAAGCGTTCAGCAGCGCGGGGTTTCTTCGTCAAGCTGAAACAAGCGAAAGGTCGGGCAACTGCTGACGCAGATGCCGCAACGCAGACATTCTCCGGCATCGGGTATATACGGCCCCGAAGCCATTGGCTCGCCAGGTTCCTCGTAGCTGATGTCCATGAAATCATACATCTTTAGCCTACATGAGTTTGGCGTAGGCGCGGCGCAACAATTCCATTTCCGCAGGCGGCCTGCCGCGCAGCTCCGGCAAGGTGTTCAGTTTGCAAGCGCGGCTTTGCAGCAGTTTATGCTGCGGATCCAGCAGCATGAACGCGCCACGTGGACGGTAATAATCCCGCCTGGTGAATCAATCTGCTCGCTAAAGTCCGCTTCGATCCGCAACATGTCATTGTCCAGATGCAACAATTGATTGATAGCGTTGACCAGCATGGTCGGGTGCAGGCTGACTTTGCCGACTTTGAACTGTTCAGGTTCCAGCGCGCTGGACAAGGCTGGCAGGGGCTCCGGAAAGTAGATGCTGCCATTGTGCTGGGCGAACAATATCAAGGCACTGATGTCGCCTTTGTAGTAGAGCAGCAGTCGGTGAAAAGTGAAGGCGTCAGACGAGTTTATCGGTCACACAGCAGCCAGCAGTTCTTCAACATCGGCGTCCAATATTTCCAGACCTATTTTTTTGCAATAGCGCACTTCCTTATTGGTCGGATGCTTGTTCAAGACCCAGCCTTTATGCTCGGCTGCGCCATAAACGATGTCGCTCATCACCATGCGCTCCGAATCCCTGTTTAACGGCATGCCTATAAACAGGTATTGTTTGCCCTTACGGTATTCCTTAAGGAAATCAGGAATGGCAAAGCCCCCCATTAACTCGGAGATGTAGTCGACATAATCGGCGTCAGAAGCGATGAAGTTGGCTTCCGGTTTAGGCGTGCCCATTGGTTTAAAGAGTACAGGCAAGCTTTGGTCAATCTGCTCCTGGGGAATTTCAGCATAGTCTGAGCCATCATAATAATAGATTTTAAAGCGAAAGGCGGTGGCGGTGATTCTTGCGACACCCACAATCAAGGTATGCGGTTTATCGGCATAGCTGTCCTGTAATTGAGTGTCCCTGTTTATGTCGACGACATAGGCCGGTTTCCAGTCCGCCAGCCAGTCGTGTACAGCAGCGCGTGTCCACTCAGTTTCACCATAGAGTTTAGTCAGAAACTGGCCCAGAAAATTTCTACCCCTTTTGAGCTCCTGATTCATAGCTGCCCTGGGGAACTCATACATCAACTTGGGCGCCATCGGTTTGCCGTTATTCATCGCCAGAATCAGGCTATTGCTATCGGCTGGCATAGCTTCCCCGGTTTGTTTATGGGCGGCATCAAACAGCACCCCCGGACCCAGATAAGGCACGACTGTGTTTTCGTACAAACCGTTTAATATTTCAGAAAAGACCGTAGCGGACATTGCAAACTCCTATTAAGTAGATGACTCTTTAAATAGTTAAGCAATATTCAATCCAGTTTTCTATTCTTTTTGATTAATAGAGTAATTTTTTATTATCAAGGAGTTAAACAAGTCTGCTCTGAAAACAATGACGTTAATTTTGTTGTGTTTATAACAATCCGGCTGCTGGCTACAAAGAATCCAATCTTCGATGGTTTGCTTTCAATATAACAACACGACGCTGGAGCGTCGCAAACTGCGTCCCCACGCCGGAGCGTGGGATCGAGGCGTAGCCAGAGTATGAGAACAGGAATAACCGCACTGTTACTAAGCCTACAGGAGCTAACAAAATGTTTGAAAGACAACGTTGTTTAGCTTGGGTTGATATGAAAATAATACTAATAATTCAATGACTTAATGTAAGTAATTACACTTGGCATAGCGCTTGCTTTAGTCTTGATGTCATTAACAACAATATCCTAAAGGGGAGACGACCATGGCTAGATTACGTCAATGTGCAATATACGGTAAAGGTGGGATTGGTAAGTCCACGACAACTCAAAATCTGGTTTCTGCGTTAGCAGAGCTAGGTAACAAAGTAATGATTGTTGGCTGCGATCCCAAAGCCGACTCTACCCGTTTAATACTTCACGCCAAAGCCCAAACAACCATTATGAGTTTGGCTGCTGAAGCGGGCAGTGTTGAAGATTTGGAGCTCGAAGATGTATTGAAAGCCGGTTATCGCGGTATCAAATGCGTCGAATCAGGTGGCCCTGAGCCAGGTGTAGGCTGTGCGGGGCGCGGTGTAATTACAGCAATTAATTTCCTTGAAGAAGAAGGTGCTTATGACGATGAACTTGACTTCGTTTTTTATGATGTACTTGGGGATGTTGTGTGTGGTGGCTTTGCCATGCCAATCCGTGAAAACAAGGCGCAAGAAATTTACATCGTCTGCTCGGGAGAAATGATGGCGATGTATGCGGCTAACAACATCTGTAAGGGTATCGTGAAATACGCTAACTCGGGCAGTGTGCGTTTGGCCGGCTTAATTTGTAACTCGCGTGAAACGGCGCGTGAAGATGAATTGATTTCGGCTCTGGCTGCAAAAATCGGTACGACCATGATTCATTTCGTACCGCGTGATAATGTCGTGCAACGCGCTGAAATTCGTCGTATGACCGTTATCGAATACGAACCCAACCATAAACAGGCTCAAGAGTACCGCGATTTAGCTACTAAAATTCGTGACAACACCAATTTCATCATTCCTACGCCCATTACGATGGACGAACTGGAAGAATTGATGATGGAATTCGGTATTATCGATCAAGTGGATGAATCTATCGTGGGTCAAACGGCAGCCGCAGAAGCGGTCGCTTAATTAGCAAGACACCCTAGGATGGGCTGACGCAAGGAAGCCCATCACCAACCGACGGCAGCGATGGGTTTCTACTCACCTCGTCCTACGTCTTTAATCCTCAAACCTGTCTATGGGAGATTACCCATGACACAGTAGGAGAAAATTATGGCAGCTCTAACCAGAGAAGAGACCGAAGCGCTTATTCAAGAAGTGCTGGAAGTCTATCCCGAACAAGCAAGAAAGGATCGCGCCAAGCATTTAGCGGTCAACGATTCGTCGCTTGAAAAATCAAACAAATGTATTACCTCAAACCGTAAGTCTCTGCCCGGTGTTATGACCGTTCGTGGTTGCGCTTATGCCGGCTCCAAGGGCGTGGTTTGGGGGCCAATCAAGGATATGATTCATATCTCGCACGGCCCGGTGGGCTGTGGACAGTATTCGCGTGCCGGTCGTCGTAACTATTATGTCGGTACGACGGGCATCAATACCTTCGGCACGATGAACTTTACTTCTGATTTTCAGGAAAAAGATATTGTTTTTGGCGGTGATAAAAAACTCGCCAAAATCATGCACGAAATTGAAGAGTTGTTTCCGTTAAACAAGGGCATCAGCATTCAATCGGAATGCCCTATCGGTTTGATTGGCGATGATATTGAAGCGGTCGCCAAAAAAGCCAATAAGGAAATCGGCAAACCGGTGGTGCCGGTGCGTTGCGAGGGCTTTCGCGGCGTTTCACAATCTCTGGGTCATCACATCGCCAATGATGCAATCCGCGACTGGGTATTGGAAAACCGCGACGGCGATGATAGCTTCCCCACCACGCCTTACGATGTCGCGGTGATAGGCGATTACAACATCGGCGGCGATGCCTGGGCTTCGCGTACTTTGCTCGAAGAAATGGGTTTACGTGTGGTCGCCCAATGGTCCGGTGACGGCACGATTGCGGAAATGGAAAAAACCCCCAAGGTGAAACTGAATCTGATCCATTGCTATCGTTCAATGAACTACATTGCACGACATATGGAAGAAAAATACAAAATCCCTTGGATAGAATACAACTTTTTTGGCCCGACCAAAATTGCCGAATCACTTCGCAAAATTGCCGCCTTGTTTGATGAAACGATACAGGCCGGCGCAGAAAAAGTCATCGCCAAATACCAGGCCGAATACGATGCGGTGATCGCCAAATACAAACCCCGTCTGCAAGGCAAACGCGTGATGCTTTATGTTGGTGGCTTGCGCCCCCGTCATGTGATCGGCGCTTATGAAGACTTGGGTATGGAAGTGGTCGGTACCGGCTATGAATTCGGTCATAACGATGACTATGACCGCACCATCAAAGAAATGGGCAATGCGACGCTGATTTATGATGACGTGACCGGCTATGAGTTTGAAGAGTTCGTTAAACGCGTACAACCTGACCTGATCGGTTCCGGCATCAAGGAAAAGTATATTTTCCAGAAAATGGGCATTCCGTTCCGGCAAATGCACTCCTGGGATTATTCCGGCCCTTATCACGGCTATGACGGCTTTGCTATCTTTGCCCGAGATATGGATATGACGCTGAATAACCCCTGCTGGAAGCAAGTCAAGGTGCCCTGGAAAACCGATGCCGAAGACAGTGTAGCAGTAAAAGCAGTCGCGTAATTTATCGTTCCCACGCTCCAGCGTGGGAACGATGATTTTTCCTTCAACCGTCGTCCACAGATGAGTGGCGCGTAGGAGATCATCATGAGTCAAAAAATAGATAACATCCAACCCAGCTATCCGTTATTCCGCAACGAGGAATACAAGGAAAGCCTGGCCAACAAACGTGAAGCCTATGAAGAGCGTCATCCTCAGGAAAAAATTGATGAAGTCTTTCAGTGGACTACCACCAAGGAATATCAGGAGCTCAATTTTAATCGTGAAGCCTTAACGGTAAATCCGGCTAAAGCCTGCCAGCCTTTAGGCGCGGTGTTGTGCGCCTTAGGCTTTGAAAAAACCATGCCTTATGTCCATGGCTCACAAGGGTGCGTCGCTTATTTCCGTACCTATTTTAACCGTCATTTTAAAGAGCCGATTGCCTGCGTATCCGACTCGATGACCGAAGATGCGGCGGTTTTCGGTGGCCAGAAAAACATGATGGCCGGTTTGGAAAACGCCAAGGCCTTGTACAAGCCGGATATAATTGCCGTCTCGACAACCTGTATGGCCGAAGTCATCGGTGATGACTTGAATGCCTTCATCAATAACGCTAAAAAAGCCGGCCATATCGAACAGGAATTTCCAACGCCTTATGCGCATACCCCGAGCTTTGTCGGTAGTCATACCACAGGCTGGGACAACATGTTCGAAGGCATGATACGGTATTTCACCTTGAATCATATGGACGACAAGAAAGTCGGCTCCAATGGCAAGATCAACCTGGTGCCCGGCTTTGAAACCTATCTGGGTAACTTCCGCGTCATGCACCGCATGATGAAGGAAATGGGTGTCGATTACACCTTGATGAGCGATCCTTCCGAAGTACTGGATACTCCGGCTGACGGCACTTTCCGCATGTATGCGGGCGGCACGACTCAGGCGGAAATAAAAGATTCGCCTAATGCGATCGATACCTTATTGCTGCAACCCTGGCAGTTGGAAAAAACCAAAAAGTTTGTCCAAACTATCTGGCATCAACCGGCAACAGCGATCAATATTCCGATGGGCCTGGAATGGACCGATGAATTCCTGATGAAAATCTCCGAATTGACCGGCAAACCGATTCCGGCGTCTTTGGAACTCGAACGCGGTCGCCTGGTGGACATGATGACAGACTCGCACACCTGGCTACACGGCAAGAAGTTTTCCTTGTACGGCGATGCGGATTTTGTGATGGGTATGACCAAGTTCCTGCTGGAAATGGGCGCTGAACCGACCGATGTTTTGTGCAACCATGCCAATAAACGTTGGACGAAAGCGATGGATAAAATGCTGAAAGATTCCCCCTATGGACAAAACACTGTCGTCCACACCGGCAAGGATTTATGGCATTTCCGGTCCCTGGTATTCACCAACAAGCCTGACTTTATGATAGGCAATTCTTATGGCAAGTTCATTCAGCGTGACACCTTCTATAAAGGTGAAGAGTTTGAAGTGCCGCTAATTCGTATCGGTTTCCCGATCTTTGATAGACACCATCTGCACAGAATGACAACCCTGGGTTATGAAGGCGCTATTTATATGCTGACTACCTTGGTTAACGCAGTGCTCGAGCAGTTGGATAAAGAAACCAAAGGCATGGGTACTACAGACTATAACTACGACTTGATTCGTTAAAGTGAGCGTAGAGACGCGCTTAAGCGTGTCTACGCTCAATCCAATGCATGTGAACGGAGATG
>QYQN01000142.1 GCA_007280895.1 Methylococcaceae bacterium | reverse complement strand
TTTGGCATCGGCTTATTTTTCAGCCCAACAAGTCGGTCAAAGGGACGCGCCGCCCGTTGGCGGTTTTGAAGTTCGGTTTTTTATCAAGGTTTGGTGACTTCGCTCGGCTTTCGTTAGCGGCGCGCCCCTTACCGTAACGTTGGGCACTCATCATCGAATTACTTTAAAATCTGTAAGAACACTATTAAAAATAACAGGATACCTCTAATGAAAACTAAAATCCAAGCCACCGTAACACTTGCACTAATCGCCATAATCAGCACTTCAGCCCAAGGAGCCACATGTACTCAAGCTGACCTAGCCGGACAATGGCGCGTTTATTTTCACCTCTCATCAGCAACCCGTTGTACGATAATTACTCCCACAACAGGCACGGCAATTAAAAATACTTCAACCTGCTACGTTCCAGGTGTAACTAATTCAGTCCCTCTCACCGGAAACCTAAGCATTTACTCGGATTGCCATGTTACTGGAAAAGTTGCGGCTAGCGGGTATACCCGACAAATCGACGCATACATCAGCAAAGGTAAAGATAGTATGTCTGGGATTGGATGGGATCCGAACTACCATTGGGACGGTGGTGTCTTTAGTGCCGTAAAACAATAACTGATGTTACGTCTCATGCAAGAAGCATCGAAGAATGCAAGGAAGTCGAAAACACCAACTCTGTATGGCATAAGCCTTATCCACGCCACTCGCTATGTTTACAGGTTTTTGGTTGGTAACAATTTGGCTTTGGCTGGTATTTCTAAGCCCAACAAGTCAGTCAAAGGGACGCGCCGCCCGTTGGCGGTTTTGAAGTTTGGTTTTTTATCAAGGTTCGGCGGCTTCGTTTCGTTTTCGTTAGCGGCGCGCCCCTTACCGTAACGTTAGGCAAATAATTCACTTGTCCAAAGTGGTCGTTTTCGAATAGGATTTTCTATGGGTCTGTTGCTAGCTATCGTCGCCGTTTTCTTACTATTTATGCTAATAAATCGATATGTTTTCAAACGGTACGACATGGGTAGTCGAATAGCGAAGAAACTACGAGCCATTCGAGACTGGATAATTAAATTCTTACGGGTTTGTGGCTACATGGCCGTTGTGATTGTTCTGATAAGCATAGCTTTGCAAGTATTTCTTCCCGATAAGCTAAAAAAACAACAAGAAGAAAATTTTGCTAATCCAATCGCAAGAGAAGAAATTGAGCAACAAGAAACCGTGGCTAAAAAATATGAGGATCAAGATATATCTGTTCCAATAACTATAGATTCAGAAACACCACAATCTACGAGCAAATCTATGTCGTACGAGGAGTGTTTGCAGGTTATACAGAGAACTGCGACTCAGTTAGGTGTCGCACCTATCAACATTGTTGAAACAACTGTTATGCGTATGGTTCGATTCCTGACAAGTGATGGATCGGTACTCGTAACATGCAGCGAGCCCGACCAAAAATTGATTATGACTATCTCCAAGAAATAAATTCATTAATCGTAGTCTGGATTTTTAAAACTCGTAATGTGGATTAGCCGATAAGGTTCGGCGGCTTCGTTTAAGCTCAGTAAGCGGCACGCTCTTTGCTTCAACATTAGACAACACACTGTATTAACACTCAGGACAAAAAAGTAGAATCCATGTCATTAAATAATAGAATTTACGAGGCTACTCAGCAAGGTAAGCTTAAGCAACCATTTACATCCGAAGAAATGAAAGAATGGTTCAAAAATAGTGGGATACTAAAACCAGATGGAACTCCATACGCTGCTGCTTCTTTGGAAGCAGTGCTTTCAAACGCCGATATTTCAAATTCGCCAACTTCAAATCTAAATTTAAAGAACCTCAAAAGTCAAATCAACTCAGATGGAAAAAAGGAATACTGGTTTTAATAGTGGCATTTTGGCTTTGGCAGGTATTTCCCAGCCTAACAAGTCGGTCAAAGGGACGCGCCGCCCGGTGGCGGTTTTGAAGTTTTGTTTTTTTATCAAGGTTTGGCGGCTTCGCTAAAGCCCAGTGAGCGGCGCGCCCCTTACCGTAACGTTGGGCAGTTAAATTCATATAATGTCAAAGAAAAATGCCACTATTAATACAGTAGCCAAAAAAGTAGGTATTGGAATTGAAACAATACGCTACTATCAACGTATTGGACTTATTGAAAAACCTGAAAAGCCATTATCAGGTTATCGTACTTATTCTGAAGCTACGATAAACCGTTTGCTTTTTATTCAACGTGCTAAAGAACTCGGTTTTAGTCTTGTTGAAATTTCTACTCTCTTAGCTTTAGGAGATGGTAAATGTGAAGAAACGAAAGAGCTGGCTTCACATAAACTAGAAATAATTAAAAGTAAAATTCACGACTTACAGGCTATAGCCAATACATTAGAAACACTTATTAAATCTTGTGATTTTAATTCTACTCAGCAAGAATGCCCCATTATCATCGCTATTTTGAATAACAAAGCGACTTGACTCTGTACTTAAGTACAGAGTTTATACTTCTAACTCCGAATTACGATAGGAGTTTGTCATGTCAGAAAAAATAACCGTTCCTTTAATTGGTGGCTTTCTTGCAGGTATCGGAGCATCTTTATGTTGTGTAGCCCCGTTAGTGCTACTGTTATTTGGCTTTGGTGGAGTATGGGTTAGTTACTTAACAGCACTTGAACCCTATCGTCCTATATTTATACTGATAGCAATAGCTTTGCTGATATTTGTTTATTTCCAACTTTATAAATCAACAACTGCTCAACAATGTGATAAGAATGTAGTTTGTGCAGAATTATCGACTCAGCGTTTGTATAAAGTCTTATTTTGGAGTGTTGTTACTATGGTCATTATTTCCATAGCATCGCCTTATTTAATTTCTTTTGTTTATGGGTAATGGTATGAAAAAAATTATGTGCCTATTTTTGTTGGTTCAATCTGTCGTTACATTTGCCGCTGAACAATCCGTAACTTTATCTATTCCAAGTATGGATTGTCCTGTTTGCCCTATTACTATAAAGAAAAGTCTACAAAAAGTTTCAGGGGTTAAATCAGTTGATGTTAGTTATGAGAATAAAACTGCAATAGTTTCTTTTGATAATCAATTAACCGATACAGATAAACTTTTAAAAGCAACAGAAAATGTAGGTTATCCATCAATTTTGGAAAGGAACAAAAAATAATGGCGCAAACAATAATTCTCGAATCAACGATTACTTGCCCTATGTGCAGTCATGTCAAAACCGAAATAATGCCAACAAATGCTTGTCAGTGGTTTTATGAGTGCGAAAATTGCCATTCATTATTGCGCCCAAAATCTGGTGATTGTTGTGTTTTTTGTTCCTACGCTACTGTACCTTGCCCACCTATACAACAAGGTGATAAAGATTGTTGTAATCATTAATGCCCAACAGGGCGTTTAAGGCGAGCGGCTCTGATACGCGCGTGTTATTTATAAGCGTTCGTGCCGCCGCCTTAACTTGGTGTTAGGCTTTAATCCCTTAGTACATCAACTTTAATTTAAAAAGGATAATCGAGTATATGAAAGGCTTTTCTACTGATTTAATATCACTGCGTGATGATGCTACAAAAATTCGAGACAAATTAGAGGAGTCTATTAAAACAGAATTACCAAAATACAAAAGTGTTCTAAATGAATGCGCTAATTCTCTTGATAACGCGCTAAGTCAAACACAATTACCAGAATATTATAAAGTTGCAGTTATTGGACGATTTAAAGTTGGGAAATCATCTTTTGTTAATAAACTTGCAAATGAACGACTTGCTGGCGTAGAAACAAGTCCAGAAACAGCAGCAATATCTATATTTCGCTATGCAGAATCCACTTATGCCGATATTGAATTAATCAGTAAAGAAGAATGGGAAGAAATGCGAGAGATATATGACGAAGATAAAAATGATCCTTCTATAAAAAGATATTCAAATTTTATTGGATTTAATCAGCGAGTTGCAAAAAAAGGTAGTGATAATAAGAAACAAGATGTAAATCTTTCAAAACTGGAAGAACAATGGTTAAAGTCTGAAGGACACACCCACCGTATTGATGCGATAGATTGGAAAAATAAGGAAGGTAAAAAACAATTTTTGAAAGAAATAAAACAATTCACATCAAGCCAATTACCACTGCATTATATGGTTAATAGGCTCATTATCTACGCACCTATTCCTTTACTTAAAGACCGTATAGAGTTAATTGATACCCCTGGATTAGATGATACTGAGAGGTTTCGAGTTAAATTAACAGAAGATATAGTCAAAGAAGTTGACGCTATTCTTTTCTTAACCACTTCTGGAGGCTCATATAGTCAGTCTGATAAAGATTTTATTATTCGACAACTTCGCCAGCGTCAAATAAAACACTTGCAAATTATCGTAACCAAAGTTGATGTGACTTATGAAGCCAGAGTAAAACAAGCTAAGGAAGATGATGAAGAACCGCCAAGTTTTGATGATTTTAAAGAACAAGAATACATCAGAATCCAAAATGAAATTAAGAATACATTAGATGAATTATTGGCTTCAAACCAAGTTAAAGATGAAGATGGTTATTATTTTATAAATCAACTTGACAATCTAAATATTCACTTCGTATCAACACATTATTTTGATGAGGGAGACCATGAAAAATCTGGTATTCCAAACGTTAAAGATAAACTCTACGAAATATTGTCGAACAGTTACAGGTTTGAGCAATCCAAGAAAATATTAGTCGATTGCTTGAATCATAATCTTGAAATTTTAAAATTATCCTTTTGTAGCCGCTTGGACGCTCTCGAAAATGATTACAACGCTGATAATGTTCAAAATGAAATAGAAATAATAAGAAATGAATTAAATGAACAATTAAACACTTTTAAAGGTGGAATAGCTGAGCCTATTCAATCACTAATAAATGAACAACAAGCGTTAGGAAAACATTTGCCAATTCATCTTGATAGTATTTGTCTTCTTGCAAATACCGTACTGCATGATTTAGAAACAACTGATATTGCCAAACATTGGAAAACAAGGCGATATGGTGGCTGGGGATATTTAGAAAACTTACAATCTAAAATTGCGGATAAAATATTTCCTAACATAGAAATTTTACTAGGTCATTATATTAGTCAACTGGATAATTTTTCTAATTCTATAAGCAAACAAATTGAGCATTTACAGCAAGAAATTAAACATATCGAACAAAACAACAAATTATCGGGACTTGATTCTTTATCTCTTTCATCCTGTCAAGATCGTGTTTTGAAAACTTTAAAAACAATGACTAGTGCATATACTGAAAACCAAAGAAGTTCGATTATCAAGCAACTTGATGATTTTGTAAATGATGAGGTTGAAGATAAAATAAGTGATGCTCAAAAAAAAGTATCCGCAGTTTATGGGCGTGGAACAACTAACGAGCAAAATAACGAGGTTAATGGTTTTTATCGGGAAGTTAGACAATTACTGTCAAAAGCTTTAAAAGATTATCTTGAAAAACAATTAAATAATTTTTCAGAAGGTTTGCTTAAGCAAGCAGAAGCGGTGCAACCACAGATTTCAGCTGAGCTAATGAGTCAATTAGATGTAAGAATTGACGCTATTCAGTCTAATCTTTCAAATGCCACATCAGAAGAGAAAAAACGTGTTGCACAGTATTTAATTGAATTACTCGATTATTGTAATCAGAGTATATCAAGAATTAGTCTTATAGTATGAAACTCAAATAATATGGGAGTAATTATGACAATGGTAAATTACGATACGGATGTTGTTGCTTGGGCTAATGAACAGGCATGGTTGGTTCGTAACAAAAAATTTGATTTGCTGGATATTGAACATATCGCTGAGGAAATAGAAGACGTGGGTAAAAGTGAGCAACGCGAATTAGCAAGCCGTATGGCTGTACTTATAGCGCATTTATTAAAATGGCAGTTTCAACCAGAGTATCAAGGTGCTAGTTGGGAAAGAACAATTAGAGAACAACGTAAATCACTAGGTTTTCATATTAAACAAGTTCCTAGTTTAAAATCAAAGTTATTAAATCCCGAATGGCAAAATGCTGTTTGGGCTGATGCTGTTACTATTGCAATCAGGGAAACGGGGTTGGACAATTTCCCAGAAACATGTCCTTGGACAATTGATAATATTCTTTCCCATAATTGGTTGCCAATAAATACAATACAACAAGGTAAGTCATAATCCGATGGGCGTAATATGTGCCGTACATTTACTTAACAACCAAGCCTAACTTAACGCTCAAGCGGAGCTTCGCTAACGCTACGCCCGCTTAGCTTTGCGTTAGGCGACATCACTTAATGGTAACCCAGTAGTTTTCAAATCCGATTTGTGCCATCGTTTCTTCAAAATCTAAAACAGGCGGCCTCTTGATCTGAAAGCGTATCGCTGAAGCGGGGACTTTGTACTTGATAGTTAATTGTGCGCCGTGCGGCTGCCAAGTGAATTTATGCCGGTTATTAGTCCTGTCAAAGCCTTCAAAATTACCACGTTTATTAACTTCCCAGCGGTATTCATTGACGTTAAATCGGTTGGTTTCTTCTTCAAACAACGTAAATTCAAGCGTATTTACGTTTCTTACCAGAATAGCTGTCCTCAAGTAATCGAACTTATCAAGGGCGATATTGACGCGCTCGTTCCATATCCCTAAAACAGCGTTTCCGGTGGCTTGTACATCGTGATGTGGGTTTTCTATGCCATAAGAAAAGTCGGGGGAATTTCGTCCAGAAATAATCCTTAATTCGGTGCATTCGTGCGGTTTTTTATCCTGTAAACCTTTAACAGACCAAGCCTGACCCTCAATAACGACATCAGCCAGCCCAACAGGGCTAGACAGGTGTACACCGTCTATCGCTTTGGAAAAAATATCGCCCCAGTCTTCGCCGCTAATGTTGGCTTTGCCGGTGGCAAAATTATAAATAAGCCAGCGACTGACCTCGTAAATTACAGCTTTCGGAAAGCCCCCTAACGGGTATAGCTCGGTATTTTTTCTGTGCTTGGTGTCGCGTAGCTTCGGCGGCAGCATTTAAAACCTCTTTTATAACCGCTTCAATCATTGGCACAGGCACAGCGTTCCCCGCCTGTTTTCTGGTTTGCGAATCGGTGCAAACAATTTTAAAGTTATCTGAAAAGCCTTGCAGCCTTAGCATTTCTCTAGGCGTTAAACGCCTCTCACCATTAACCAGCAGGTAATTATAGGATGCGCCAGAACGTAAGGCGCAGGAAAAAGGATAGCTTGAAATATGTCCGCTTTTATTTTCATGCCATATTGACGGGTAATGCTCGCTAGTATGCTTGGCCTGCCGTTTATCAGCGATTCGCTGACTAGCCAGATGCTTGTCATCAATAGTTTGTTCAAGTATTTCTGAAAGTGGCTTGTAGTGTTTTATTTTTTCCGGCCAATTAAACACCACATCATGATTTAAAAAGCCAACGATAAGCACACGCTCACGTTTTTGCGGTAAGCCGTAGTCAAGCGCATTCAAAACTTTCCAGTCGGTTTTATAGCCCAAACTTTTTAAAGTATCTATAATTTTAGTAATGGTGCGTTTGTTATCATGTGTCGCCAGTTGCTTTACGTTTTCAAGCACAATCATTGGCGGTTTTTTGCTTTCCAGTATTTTAACTATCTCAAAAAACAAAGTGCCGCGTATATCATCAAACCCTTGCCGGTTGCCAATGATACTGAACGGTTGGCAAGGGAAACCGGCGCATAATAAATCATGGTCGGGTATCAGCTCTATATCAACTTTGGTAATATCGCCGTGAGGCTGTAACCCATAATTTGCTTCATAAGCAACTTTGGCGGCAGCATCTATTTCACTGGCAAACAGACACACGCCGCCATTAGCCGCAGCAGCCTGATGAAATCCGCCTATCCCCGCAAACAAGTCTATAAACTTAAATTTTTTCATTTTCAATCACTTATATAATTTTATTGATCGTGTTGAGCGCGTATAATCTCATATACAACAAACTATTAAAAGCCTAACCAAACGCTCAACCAGACAAGCCGCCATTTGAGCGTATCGTATTTTTCAGTATTGCGCGGGCGGCTTGCCGGTTAGCTTTACGTTAGGCACACCACGGAGTATTTATGGAGAGTGCGATTTTCGGGTTTATGGGGGCACTGATCGGTGCGGGACTTGGCTTCATTGGTTCGCTATTGAGCACTTTCGGAAAGTCCAAGGACACAAGCAAAGATGTTCTGACCCGAACCGTTACGAACGAACGCGCCCTCTGGCGAAAGGAACTGCGAGAGATAGCTGGCGAGTTTGTCGAAAACGCGCTGCGCATTGCCGCAGGTGATTCTGCCGGCTCGGTATACGCGCTCGAGAAGCAGCGCGTTCTAATTAAGCTTCGCTTGAATCCGAATCCTGAACATGCACTTGATGCCAGCATTCTCGTAACTATCCAGAACATTCTGCGCTACGCAAAAGCAATGAACTCAGAAAAACTTAGTGAAGCATTGAGTGACTTTGAGCGGGACGTTCAGGCGCTACTGAAACAAGAATGGGACAAGTCAAAGAATGAGGCAGAGTCTGGAACCTTGCATACCGGCAATGCCAATTGCAAACACTAAAGGGAGAAAAGGCATGGGCAGCATACATACAATGAAGGGCGTACAAGATTTGCTTGAGGTCTTCGAAGACAAAGTTACGATCACTCCAAAAGGCATTCTTGGCTTCATGAATAAGGGACTGAAGGGAACAAAGACAATTCCGTTCAGTTCAATTAGTGCAATTCAATTCAAGGAAGCTGGTGCTGTGTTCAGCGGCTATTTGCAGTTCACAATTCCAGGAGGGAATGAAAGCAAAGGCGGCGTATTTTCAGCGGCAAGCGATGAGAATACTTTCATTTTTGCCGAAAAAAAGAACAATGCCTTAGCGACCCAAATAAAGGTGTACATCGAAGCAAAAGTGCAGGAATTTCATGCGCCGCGAACAGCTCAATCACAACCAGCAGCAAGCCTTTCGGACGAGCTTCAAAAGTTGGCAAGCCTCAGAGATAGCGGGGTTTTGTCTGACCAAGAGTTTCAATCTGCCAAGAGTCGTCTGATTTCCGGATGAGATTGTGGTGGATAATCAACACTCGAAAAGTCGGCGCTGGCGAGACGGCGTTTGGGCCTAACACTACGCTCCAAGGGACGCTGCGCGATAAAGCCGCGCAGCGTCCCTGAGCTCCACGTTAGGCCACGCAATTCACTTTGCCACGCAGCGGGCATTGCCTTCGGGGATGCCAAGCGCCTTGATTGCAGCCTGGCACGATGCTGGCGTTGAGAACTCGGCAAGCGCACGCCAGTCCGGGTATTCGCGCCCGCTGCTACCGGCTGCAACCATCGTCCACACAAATAGAATCGTCACCATCATTTCCTCGCTTGCCACCAGCGTGGCCTAACCCTACGTTCCAGCGGACGTGCCGCCAGCAGGGTGGTTGCTCTAATGCCCAGCGGGCACGCCGCTGAACTCCACGTTGGGCTTAAATTTGCGTTCTCTCCCTTTCATTCAATATCAACTAAAGAGAGCTTATGTCCCTGATCGAGCAAATACACCATGCAACCGAATCTGGCGATTTAAAACAGCCATTCTCGGTTCAAGACATCAAGACATGGATCACGAAAATGAATATCGTTAAAGAAGATGGCAATGAATACGCCAAATCATCCATTAATGCCATTCTCTCTAACTCGGATACCAAAAACACTCCAACATCAAATAAGAATGTCAAGGTATTAAAGAGCAAAATTAATGATGGAGGAAACCGTGTTTATTGGTTCGAGTAACGGAAATATCGTGCAGTCTTATCGTCTCGCATTGATTGCTGTTTCCAGTATATTTCTTGTTTCCTGTGGACCGATACAAGCAACTAATACTGAAAATATGGGCGATAGCGAAAGGTTTGGCTTCTTGTCATCGAAAACGGATACAGATCTTTGTAAAAAATACAACAACTCCTTTATCAAAAAGAATACCGAAAGACAGATCGAACAAATTCTTCGGGAGAGAAAAATTGGGTCATGTGATGCAATGTTTAAAATACGTGTAATCCCGGCCGATAGGGACGAACTCAAGTTGCAGGAAGAAGCTCGACAAGAAGCGGCACGCAAAGCTGAACAACTCAAGCAGAAGGCACGCACTCTAATCCGGGAATCAACAGTCATGTCGTTTGTAGCAACCTCAGCATCTGCTCAGTCCAAATTAGATTATTGTCGTGCCTTTGCTCGTGCAATAGAAGCAGTTGCAGAAGCGCGCGACAACCTTGGAGATCCCTCGTGGGAGAGGCTTGTTGAACTTCACCCGATCCTCAAGGGGGATCCCATGAACGAAGAGCCTGCTCGATATGCTTTTATCATCTATGAGCAAGTACTCAACATTAACGCGACACCTCATGCTCTAATGTTGGACTCGTTCTCTGGCTGTTTGAAAAATATACAATGAAACGAATTGAAAGTTATACTGGTTTGGTTCCTAAACTAAAGGGAAGTGGGACATTAGAATATGCATTATGGATAAATGATAGTGGCAAATTATTTATCCAAATTTTAAAAAACATTATCAAAGATTCAGATAAACCAGGCACTCACACAAAATTCTTTATTCGTGTATCGGATTATATCGATGATCGGTACTCTTCTAAAAAATATACCTCAATTAAAGGTATCAACCAAAAATCAAAACAAAATGAAGAAGTTACGAATAATAATAACAATAGCTTTATAAAAGCGATACTTCGTCATCTTTTTCCAAAAACTCCAAGACCGATGTAAGGCGCACTAACCAACGGGCAGTGCGCCGAATGCTTAATAATTCATTAGTTTTTGGCCTAACCCGTCGCTCAAAGGGACGTTTTGCCCCAGTGCGTTTTTTAAACTATGTACTTCATTTGTCATTTATGTTATCGGTTACCGCCATCAACGGGCAAAACGCCCCTTAGCTTTGCGTTAGGCACAATCACTATCCATCAACTGAGATAGCGCGTAGGGTGTATAAGCGAAGCGTCATACACCGTATGTTTATTTAACACCCAAGCCTAACCCAACGCCCAACCGGAGCGCGGTTATGCGATGGATTCATTTTTCAGCTTCCCGTGCCGCGCCCCTTAGCTTTACGTTGGGCATTGCGAAGCAAAGTGGTGGTATCATTAGGCAAACAACTTAATTAAGCAATTCGGAGAGCATTCATATTATGCAAGTTGCTACTGGAACCGTTGTAAACGGAAAAATCGTGCTGGAAGGGGTTTCTCTTACCGAAGGTGCAATGGTAACAGTCGTTACTCGCGGAGCTGACGAAAGCTTTTTGCTTACCGAGGCTCAAGAAAACGAACTGCTTGCAGCTATGGCTGAAATTGAAAGTGGTGAATATGTAACTTTGGAAGAACTGTTGCATTCCCTTCCGGTTCACAACTGAGTATGGCGCTTCGAGTAAAAATCGCCGCACGAGCTGCAAACCAAGTTCGCAAGGCATCTAGGTGGTGGTCGATAAACCGTCCTAATGCTCCAGGTGCAATCGCCACCGACTTTGGTGAAGCCGTGGCTTTGTTAGCCGAACAGCCCGGCATCGGTGCCAAGTATGAAGGTTCGCGAACCATTGGCGTGCGCCGTCTTTTCCTCAGTCGTGTTGGGTTCTTCATCTACTACAAGGCAGATAAGGATTTCCTTCATGTACTTGCCTTTTGGCATGCAAGCAGGGAACACCAACCATATCTATAAACTGGCCCAACAAGTCGGTCAAAGGGACGCGCCGCCCGTTGGCGGCTTTGAAGTTTCGTTTGTATCAAAGTTCGGTGGCTTCGTTTCGCGTTCGCTAGCGGCGCCCCCCCTTACCGTAACGTTAGGCTCAATGAGGCCGCCTTTTTTAGCTTCGTAATCAAAGAGGGGAATTAGAATGGCAAACGACTTAGAAAAATCAGCCGGAACAACTACTACGGTAATACTGCAGAACAATACAAGCAATTCATTGGGTATTGCATCTTTCATATTCGGGCTTATAAGTATATTCTTCCTATCGCCCGTCTTTGTCCCGATTGCACTTATACTAGGTGTAATAGCCGTTATCAAAAAGCAGTTGGTATGGCGGATTCTTGGGCTAGTATGTGCGTTAATTGGTTTTATGGCCTCTCCCATCCTCCTTGGCATATTTGGTCTAGTATCTTTAGCAGGTATGGGTGCAGGTCAATAGTAATCGTTTAGGTGAGGGTAAAAAATGCCTAACTTAATTAGTAAGGCTGACCAAAAAGTTGACCCTCCCCGCACATTAGCATACTATTTATAGTATGTGGAAAATATACGAACATAAACGAGTTGAAAAACAATTAAAATCATGTCCAATCGAAGTGCAAAAAAGATATGAAAAATGGAAAGATATTATTGCTATATCCGGTTCACAAGGGCTAATGCTAATTAAAGGTTTTTCTGATGAGGCTTTAATAGGCGAATGGAACGGCTATAGGTCTTCTCGCTTAAATAAACAGTATCGGGTTATTTACCAAATAAAAGCAGATGAAGTGTATGTTCAGGTTGAACAGGTCACACCCCATGATTACCGGAGAAAATAATATGAATGAATATCATCTAGCCACAAAAACAATTGATGTTTCTGTTGGTGAGTCAGTAAGGATTATTCGTGAACTTCAAGAATTAAGTCAAAATGAGTTGGCTAAACTTACCGGTATTCCTCAATCTACCCTCTCAGCAATTGAGCATGACAAAATAAACTTAGGCATAGAGCGTGCAAAAATTTTAGCAAAAGCACTTAAATGTCACCCAGCGGTATTAGTTTTTCCCGGATGGAATGTTGAAATTGCCGCCTAACGAATAAAACGAATAAGGATAGATTGTGTGAGCAAAGCGAACCACAATCTTATCCGGTTGTTGGACAAGCCCGGCGGTAGTCGTGAAGCTTAATAGATAAGCAAATATCTTTTTGGGGTGGGAGCGAAATGGGGGCTTTGGAAAACACGCCATTTTCTTGAGGCAACCGGCGGCCTTACCCTGATTTTAGGGCAAAAAAATGTGCGCTATGGCATATAAACAGCAAGGCTCCTCTATTAAGGTGGGTGGCAGATTGTCAACTCAAACCGGCTTACCCTGATGGCCAATTGGGCTGGATAAAACCAACGATATTCATCGGTGCCTGGCAATGCGGGCACTTAAACTCGGGCCTCGGACGTGGAATGATGATTTCAACGATGACCCGCAACACCAGCTGCACGAGCTTTAGCGTTTTTTTCGCGTTGCCGTGCAAAAAGCCATAGTCCCTGACACGGCGAAACCCTTTGGGTAACACATGCTGCAACACCAGCCAGCAAAAGTCCTCGCCTTTGAGGGTGCGGTATTGCGTTTTGCCTGTTTTGCTGTCCGTATAGCTAAACGTGACTAAGCCGTCTTGCACAGAAACAATGGCGTGTTCACTGATCACGCCCCGGTATAGATAGCGGGACAAGTATTTTAGCGCCGGTTTGCCGCGCCCGACATGGGCACAGTCAACCACCCATTTTTTGGGGGCGCCCACCGGGATCGTGAGCTTTTCCTGATGAAAAGCGGCCAAGC